>JAFPXW010000390.1 GCA_017394565.1 Oscillospiraceae bacterium
CAACATCAACCCGACCTACCTCAACGAGGTGATCTCTATCTGTGAGGGCAGAGATATCTCTGTCAACGTCATCTCCAAGTCCGGCACCACCACCGAGCCTGCACTCGCATTCCGCGTGTTCAAGAAGCTCGTAGAGGACAAGTACGGCAAGGATGAGGCAAAGAACCACATCTTCGCGACCACCGACAAGGCGAAGGGCACCCTGAAGGAGCTGTCCGATACCGAGGGCTACGAGACCTTCGTGGTTCCGGATGATGTCGGCGGCAGATTCTCCGTACTGACCGCAGTTGGTCTGCTCCCAATCGCGGTTGCAGGCTGCGACATCGACAAGCTGATGGAGGGCGCTGCCAAGGCACAGGCGGACTTCACGGCAGATTTCGACAACAACGACTGCTACAAGTACGCTGCCATCCGCAATATTTTCTACCGCAAGGGCAAGTCTGCCGAGATGCTGGTCGCTTACGATCCGGCATTCGCGATGATGAACGAGTGGTACAAGCAGCTGTTCGGCGAGTCCGAGGGCAAGGACAACAAGGGCCTGCTCCCGACTTCCGTCATCTTCTCCACTGACCTGCACTCCATGGGCCAGTACATCCAGCAGGGCAGCCGCCTGATGTTCGAGACACTCGTTGACATCAAGGCTCCCAAGCAGGACTTCTTCCTGGAGAAGGACGAGGCAAACCTCGATGGTCTGAACTTCCTGTGCGGTCAGAATATGTCTGTTGTTAACCGCAAGGCACAGGAGGGCACGATCCTCGCTCACACTGAGGGCGGCGTTCCGCAGGTGATCCTGGAGCTGGCGGACTGCACTGAATTCAGCCTCGGCTACCTGATCTACTTCTTCGAGAAGGCTTGCGCAGTTTCCGGCTATGTTCTGGGCGTGAACCCGTTCAACCAGCCCGGCGTGGAGAGCTACAAGAAGAATATGTTCGCACTCCTCGGCAAGCCCGGCTACGAGGGCGCAAAGGCAGAGCTGGAAGCAAAGCTCGGTCTGTAATCTCAGAAAATTCACCGCCATCTCCGTGACAAGCGGCGGCGTGAATCATAAATAACGTACCAAAAAGTCCCCCGGGGCTTTTGAAAGGAGAAATTACCATGATCAAACTCATTACCGGTAAGAAGGGTTCCGGCAAGACCAAGACTCTCATCGATCAGATCAATACCGCTGTTGCAGAGACCAACGGCTGCCTCGTTTGCGTAGAGAAGGGCGAGACACTGCGCCGTTCCATCAGCTACAAGGTTCGCTGGGTAGGCGTTGAGCAGTTCGACATCGCAGGCTACGATGCATTCTACGGCTTCGTTGCAGGTATGCTCGCAGGCAACTACGATATCAAGGAGATCTTCGTGGACGGCATCCTGAAGATCGGCGGCGCTGATTTTGACGAGTTCGGCAACACCCTCGCAAAGCTCGACAAGCTGACCGGCAAGGACACCACCGTGACCTTCACCGTTTCTGCTGACAATTCTGAGCTGCCGGCATCTGTTACCAAGTATCTGTAAGATACGCGCAGTCCCGAAAACTGCATAATTTTCCGAAAGCTGGGGCATTGTGCCTTCAGCTTTCGGCTATTTTTCCGAAAATGTCACAAAAGGGCTTGACAAATCGGTGCTTTTTCAGTATAATAGAATTTGTGATGCTCTGTAAGGAGGTGTCTGTCCATGCTGCTCAATATCAAGGGCGTCCTGAATGTCCCCGGCACAAAGCTCGATCTCGATTTCGAGGTGTCGAAGGAACGTCTGGACGAGGTGAAGCACGTTGTGTTCGCATCGCCTGTCAAGGTGACGGGTTCCATCGAGAATCACGCAGGTGTTGTCATCATGGATATGCAGATCGCCTTTTCACTGCTTGTGACGTGCGACCGCTGCCTGAAGGAAACGGTGCAGGATTTTTCGTATCACGAGGAACATACAGTCGTTCGCCGGCTGGAGTCCGAGGATGAGGAGGAAAATTACGTCATCGCTCAGGCGGAAGGCATCGATGCAGAGGAGATCGCACTGACCGACCTGTTGCTTGAGCTGCCGACAAAGATGCTTTGCCGGGAGGACTGCAAGGGATTGTGTCCCGTTTGCGGATGCGACAGAAACGAGGTCGACTGCGGTCACGAAGCTTGAGATCATCTCCGGCGATGAACCGGAGTTGTCCTGAAAATCATTTGGGAGAAGGAGGTGCCAAAAATGGCAGTACCGAAGAGAAAAACATCTAAGGCAAGAAAGAACAAGAGACGCAGCGCTGTTTGGAAGCTGGAGGTTCCGGCTATGAGCAAGTGCGACCGCTGCGGCGCTTTCAAGGCTCCGCACAAGGTTTGCAAGAACTGCGGTTTCTATAAGGGCGTTGAGGTTCTGAAGATCGACGCTGAATAAGCAAAGATTGCCGGCGGAGAGAGGGATGACCTTTCTCCGCTTTATTTTTGGGTAGGAGGTGAGCCGATTGGTTCCGATCACAAATGTCATTCCGCATTCGCCGGCTGCACGGGCAGGGATCGTTTCCGGAGAACGGCTCGTTTCCATCAGCGGCCACCGCGTGCGGGATGTGCTGGACTATATGTTCTATGCCGCCGATACGTCCCTGACGCTCGTCATCGACAAGGACGGCGTACAGCGCGAAGTTTCCATCGAAAAGGACGAATACGACGACCTCGGTCTGGAGTTCGAGAGCTTCCTGATGGACAAGAAGCAGTCCTGCTCCAATAAATGCGTGTTCTGCTTCATCGACCAGCTTCCGCCCGGTATGCGCGAAACGCTCTACTTCAAGGACGACGACGCGCGCCTGAGCTTTTTGCAGGGAAACTACGTCACGCTCACAAATATGACGCAGGAGGACGTGGACCGCATCATCGAGATGCGCCTGGGCATCAATGTGTCCGTCCACACCACCAACCCGGAGCTGCGCGTCAAGATGATGCACAACCGCTTTGCCGGACGAAAGCTCGATTTTCTGTGGCAAATGGCTCGCGCCGGCATCCAGCTCAACTGCCAGATCGTGCTGTGCCCGGGACTCAATGACGGCAAGGAACTGGAACGCACGCTCACCGACCTCGGCAGTATGCTGCCGCACCTGACGAGCGTCGCCATCGTGCCGCTGGGCATGACGAAATACCGTGAGGGATTGTATCCGCTGACACCCACCACGAAGGAGAGTGCCTCGGACGCGCTCGACATCATCGGACGCTTTCAGCAGGAATTCCTCGCAAAGCACGGCACACGCGCCGTGTTCCCGTCGGATGAATTCTTCATCATGGCGGAGCGCCCCATTCCGGATGCGGAGTACTACGAGGGCTATCCGCAGTATGAGAACGGTGTCGGGATGCTCCGGTCGCTGGCGGATGAATTCCACGAAGCGCTCGAATCCGCAGAAGCCGAACAGCTTCCGCGCAAGGTCACCATCCCGACCGGACGCTCGCCCTATGCGTTCCTCGCGGAGCTGACGCGGGAAGCCGAGGCGAAATTTGAAGGGCTGACGGTGCAGATCCTGCCGATCCGGAATGATTTCTTCGGCGAAACGATCACCGTCACGGGACTCATCACCGGACAAGACCTCATCGCACAGCTCAAAGACCTCGACATCGGCGATGAACTCCTGCTGTCCAGCGCCATGATCCGCCGTGACAGCGACGTATTTCTCGATGATTACACCATCTCGCAGGTCGAGGAAGCCCTGCACACGAAGATCCGCATCGTGACCAGCGACGGCTGGGAATTTCTGGATGCGATACTTGGAATCACATATTAATCACTCAGACTGAAAGGGAGGAAACACGATGCCATTACCAGTCGTAGCCGTTGTGGGCAGACCGAATGTCGGCAAGTCCACACTCTTTAATAAACTCGTCGGCGCGAGGATCTCCATTGTGGAGGACACCCCCGGCGTGACACGCGACCGCATCTACTCCAAGTGCGAGTGGCGCGGACATAAGTTCATGGTCGTTGACACCGGCGGTATCGAACCGAAGGAAGACGACAAAATGCTCACTCTCATGCGCCAGCAGGCGGAGATCGCCATTTCCCACGCGGATGTCATCGTCCTCGTGTGTGACGTGCGCTGCGGCGTGACGGCGAATGACTACGCCGTTGCGGATATGCTCCAGAAGTCCGGAAAGCCCGTCGTTCTGGCTGTCAACAAGTGCGATACCCTCGGCGAAACACCGATGGATGTTTACGAATTCTATAACCTCGGACTCGGCGATCCGTTCCCGATCTCGTCCGTTCACGGCCACGGCACAGGCGATATGCTTGACGAGGTCGTCAAGTTCTTCCCGACCGAGGACATCGAGGATTACGACGAGAGCGACATCAAGGTCGCTGTCATCGGCAAGCCGAACGCCGGCAAGTCCTCGCTCATCAACCGCATCGCCGGCGAGGAGCGCGTGATCGTGTCCGACATCGCCGGAACCACCCGTGATGCCACGGATACCATCATCGACCGCGAGGAAGGCCGATTCGTCTTCATCGACACCGCCGGCATCCGCAGAAAGTCCAAGATCACGGAGAAGATCGAGCATTACTCCGTGCTGCGTGCGTATATGGCGGTGGACCGCGCGGACGTTTGCGTCATCATGATCGACGCCGTGGAGGGCTTCACCGAGCAGGATTCCAAGGTCGCAGGCTATGCCCACGAACAGGGCAAGGGCTGCATCGTGGCGGTCAATAAGTGGGATGCCGTGGAGGACAAGACCGACAAGACCATGCAGGAATACCGCAAGAAGCTCCAAAATGACTTCAGCTTCATGAGCTATGTGCCGTTTATCTTCATCTCGGCCAAGACCGGTCAGCGCGTGGAAAGGCTCTTTGGCATGATCAAGAATGTCGCAGAACAGAACGCGATGCGCATTTCCACTGGTATGCTCAATGACGTGCTGGCGTATGCCGTTGCCAGAGTGCAGCCGCCGTCGGATAAGGGCCGCCGCCTGAAGATCTACTACATCACGCAGACTTCCACCAAGCCGCCGACGTTCGGGTGCTTCGTCAACCGCGCCGATCTGTTCCATTTCTCGTATCAGCGTTACATCGAGAACCAGATCCGCACGACGTTCGGACTGGAGGGCACGCCCGTGCGCATGATCGTCCGCGAACGTGACCGGAATGACGCATAAGGGGGCAGCAGCATGATCTTCGTAGCGATCCTGATCGCAGCGGCATTGGGCTATCTTCTGGGCAGCGTCAATTCCGCTATCATTACCGTGCGCCTGCTCAAGCATGAGGACGTGCGGCAGTTCGGCTCCGGCAATGCAGGCCTGACCAACACCCTGCGCTGCTTCGGCAAGCTGTGCGCCCTCCTGACGCTCATCGGCGACCTTGCCAAAGGCGTCATCGCGGTGCTGCTCAGCAAGACCATCGCCAATGCCCTGACCGGAGGGACGGCGGACATCTTCATGATCGGCTGTATTGCGGGCATTTTTGCCATTCTCGGTCATGTTTTTCCGCTGTATTACGGCTTCAAGGGCGGCAAGGGCGTGCTGGTCGGCGTGAGCATTTTCCTCGTCCTCGACTGGAAAGTGTTCCTCATCCTGATCGGCATTTTCGCGCTGGTGCTGGCAATCTCCAAATACGTCAGCCTGGCGTCCATCATCGCGACCGCGTGCTGTCCGATCCTCATCACGCTCGAACACGCATTTCTCTGGGACACGCCGCCGGCAACGCCAGGTCAGCTTGTGATCCATCTCCTGCTGACCGGTGTGATGGCGTTTATGATCATCTTTATGCACCGTACCAATATTCAGAGATTGCGCGAGGGTACGGAACGGAAATTCGGTGAGAAGAAGGAACGGCAGAGCTGAAATGCCTTGTTTCGGAGAAGCCTTAGAAGCTTTTCTCGAAAAGCTCGCAAGCAGCGAAATCCCCTGCCTCACAACTGAAATACACTCCCTATACCCGGACACCCATCGACAGTGTCCGGGCTTTTTGCAGCGCATACCAGAAGAATAAACCGGACTTTTCAACATCCAAATTTGTACATAGCGCTGAAAATCCGGGAAACCCCTTGCTTTTTTCCGCAAACGTGGTAAAATAGAATTAGCACTCAGGGAGATAGAGTGATAGCACTCCGAAAGTGAGTGTGCAAAAACTGCTGAAAGCATCCCGTTTCCACGGGAACATAGATAAGGAGGAACATATCATGACAATTAAACCGTTGTTTGATCAGGTACTCATTAAGATGACCGAGGCAGAGGAAACCACCAAGAGTGGCATCATCCTCGCAGCTTCTGCACAGGAAAAGCCGCAGGTCGCAGAGGTCGTTGCAGTGGGCGACGGCAAGTACGACGATAACGGCAAGCCCGTTCCGATGGTCGTTAAGGTCGGCGATAAGGTCCTGACCAGAAAGTACGGCGGCACCGATGTCAAGATCGACGGCGAGGAATACACGCTCGTAGGTCAGGAAGAC
The DNA here is from genome assembly GCA_017394565.1 of Oscillospiraceae bacterium. Lineage (GTDB taxonomy): Bacteria > Bacillota > Clostridia > Oscillospirales > Ruminococcaceae > UBA3855. The sequence continues at coordinate 6,380 of JAFPXW010000390.1, forward strand.
ATTCTGGCGATCGTTCAGTAAGACACCACATTCCCATACACTATAGATAAGGAGAGTTCTATCATGGCTAAGGATATTAAATACGGCGAAGACGCACGCAAGGCTCTGCAGGCTGGTATTGATAAGCTGGCAGATACCGTCAAGATCACACTCGGACCGAAGGGCAGAAACGTTGTCCTCGACAAGAAGTTCGGTGCACCGCTCATCACCAACGACGGCGTGACCATCGCAAAGGACATCGAGCTGGAGGATGCGTTCGAGAATATGGGCGCTCAGCTCGTCAAGGAGGTTGCGACCAAGACCAATGATGCGGCCGGCGACGGCACCACCACCGCAACCCTGCTCGCACAGGCGATCATCCGCGAGGGTATGAAGAACATCGCCGCAGGTGCGAACCCGATGATCCTGAAGAAGGGCATCAAGAAGGCTGTTGACACCGCAGTCGAGACCATCAAGGCAAATTCCAAGCCGATCGAGGGCAGTGCTGACATCGCAAGAGTTGGCACCGTTTCCTCCGCTGACGAGAACGTTGGTAAGCTCATCGCTGAGGCAATGGAGAAGGTCACCTCTGACGGCGTTATCACCATCGAGGAGAGCAAGACCGCTGAGACCTACTCTGAGGTCGTTGAGGGTATGCAGTTCGACCGCGGCTATATTTCGCCGTATATGGTAACTGACACCGAGAAGATGGAAGCCGTTTATGACAACGCTTATATCCTCGTAACCGATAAGAAGATCGCTTCCATCCAGGAGATCCTGCCGCTGCTCGAGCAGATCGTCAAGACCGGTGAGAAGCTCGTCATCATCGCAGAGGACATCGAGGGCGAGGCTCTGACCACCCTGATCCTGAACAACCTGAGAGGCACCTTCAAGTGCGCTGCTGTCAAGGCTCCGGGCTTCGGCGACAGA
>JAFPXW010000391.1 GCA_017394565.1 Oscillospiraceae bacterium
AACGCAGCTTATGCTCGACACTCGCCCAGAAGTCCATCGCGAGGGTGCGCAGCTGGACTTCCGCCTTGACAGGCCGCTTTTCGTTTTCAAGGAAGATCGGAACGGACACGATCAGATGCAGACTGCGGTAGCCATTGGGCTTGGGATGCTCGATGTAGTCCTTGCGCTCGATGAGCGTGATGTCGTCCTGCTGCAAAAAGCAGTCGGCAAGCCGGTAGATATCCTCACGGAACGAGCAGACCACACGAATGCCGGCGATGTCATCGAGTTCATCGACCATCGCGTCAAGCCGGAAGGGAATACCGGCTTTCTGGACTTTTCGCATGATGCTGCCGTAGCTTTTGATGCGCGACTGGATGAATTCGATAGGGTTCTTTTCACCGCGCAGAGAAAACTGCGCATTCAGGACCTTGAATTTCGTCTCGATCTCCATGATCGCGCATTGATAGTATGTAAAAAACTGCTGGATCGGCAGCAGTTCATCATCGAGCAGATTGATGAACTGTGCTTCCGTCAGTTCGCCGTCGTGGATGCCGTCGATGCGGCGCAAGGCGTCATCGCGTTCGAGCTGGATCAGGTCGCTCATAGGGTTTCAACCTCCTGTATTTTGAAGATCGCTCAAAAGAGCGTATATTTCAGTGTAAGAAAAACGCACCGACCGAAGGGGTTAAGACGATTGCTCCTGTGCCGCCTCTCGCTGCGCACGCTTTTCCCGGCGCTGCTCCCGGTTATTCTGTTCCGATTCCAGAACCTCGACCGCAGCATCCGTCATCTCGTCATCCCAGACCTTCCCAGCGGTCATAACATCCGCCCACGGGCATAATTTCTGATAATCAGAATCCAGCACCACGGTATAGGGTGGTCCGCACCGGTCATCGACAGCCATATACAGATGCCGGCCTTCGCTGATGAGCAGGGAAGGGTGCTTCACACCCGGATCATCCACATGGTCGAAAATTTCTTGATTGATCTCATACAGATCCTGATTCGGGCCACTTCCGATCTGTGCGGTATACCGTCCTGTTTCGGGATCATAACAGCATTTCCAGCCAAAACCTTTCTTGAATATCAACACAGCCACCTCCTGTTTCACGGCAAAAATACTCTATTATCATTATACCACATAAACCGTGAAATTTCAACCCTTACTGCGAAAATACGATGCTTTTGAGCGTTTTCAGCGATGTGCATATCACTTTGGTCAACATTCGGTCAACTTTTACGATACTTTCAGATACAGGAAGATAGGCTTCACGCAACTTGACATAGCCGGTCACTACGCTTCACGCTTCGGCATTTTCGGCATGACCTGATACATATAATGCTTCTTGTCAGCGTACAGAGCGTTGAAAAATGCGTTGATGTCATCTTCCGGGAGAGCCTCAACTTCCTTCTGGTCACGCTTAGGCGGAGTTGCTGCACTTGCATAATTGCGAGGGATCAGGTTCTCCTTGAATGCCATTGCAAGCATCGAATGGATGAACAGGTGATACTGAGATACTGATAGACCGTCGCCTTTGATACGCCCGTGCTGAGCATATCGGAATACGCCTTGTTGATCGCCGCAGGGGTAAGCTGTTTG
>JAFPXW010000392.1 GCA_017394565.1 Oscillospiraceae bacterium
ATAAGGCTCACCTCATAACAGTTTTTTGCAAGAAACACCGCCTTTTACCCCGAAGGCGGTGTTTCTCTGAAACGGATCAGATCAATTCACTCAACAATAACCCCAAGATCGTATACTACGCGCTAGTGCAAATCGTAATAACGATTTGCAATCCGCCGTCTTTGACGGCGGGGCGGCACTGTGTGCCGCTAAGCGCTTCGTTTATACGCCCTCTGCCAAAGCCACTATGTGGCTTTGGCGGCTGCTGCGCAGCCTGCAAAGCACAACGTGTTGTGCTTTGCAATAGAGGGCAGTATATCATGCACAGATTCTTATACGAGTCCCTGGCGCTTCATGTCATCCGCCACCAGCTTGGCAACTGCCTTTGCGCCGGCTTCGGTGAAGTGCGTCATATCGGTCGAGCCGTTGCCGGTCGATACCATGTGGTATTTGTACGCGGCATCGTAGCCGATCGAATTGTAATGATTGACCATCAGCGTATTCAGGTCGATGCACGGGATCTGGTAGTAGTTCGCCAGCTTCTTCATCGCGTCGCAGTAATTGCCGTAGCTGCCGACAAATTTGCCGCCGCTGTAAGCTTTCAGACCGATGACCGTCGTCACCATGACCGGTGTCGCGCCCTTGGCCTTGGCACCCTCGATGTACTTCGCCATGTAGTCCTCAAAGCTTCCGGCAGTTCCCGGCACCTTGCCGCAGGTCGGCGCATAGCGCTCTGCCTTGTTGGAAGCCGCATCATTGATGCCGAACTGCACAAGGAGGTAATCCCCTTCCCGGATGTTGTCGAGGATCGTCGTTAAACGACCGTTGTCGTAAAAGCTCTTGGAGCTTCTGCCGGCGATCGCATGGTTGGAAACTGCCACGCCCTCCGGCATATTCTCGCCGAGGAACGCGCCCCAGCCCTGCGGCGGAACGGCAGATGCCTTGTAGGTCTGCACCGTCGAGTCGCCTGCAATGTAGATGGTGCGGCTCTGGTTCTGCTGGATCGGATCCGCGCTCTGCGACTGCATCCCGACAGTCTCTGCCGCCGGTTCGTCCGTCCATTCTGTCTTGAGATAGTCGAAATTCGGGCCGCCCTCTGCGGTCGCGGAGGTCAGGCGAACCGTGTTCCTGCCCTTGTGCAGCGGCAGAACGATCCCGCGCTCCTGCCAGGTCGTCCAGCTTTCAGTGGAGAGGAAATCCTGCATCCAGTAGTCCGCACCGTCATTGACCTCGACCTTCATCTGGCGGTTGCTTGCGCTGCCGTTGGCTGTGCCGAAGGTGCAGAGATAATTGCCGTCCTCCTGCGCAAATACCGTCCATTCGAGGGAGCTGCCGATCTCGTTGTCGAGATTGACATAAGCCTCATCCATGTAACCGGTGTTGTAGTCCTCATGCACGCCCTTGTTGATCTGCTGGTCGATGGCGTAGGCGAAACCGGTCTTATTCGCGAAAGCCGGTACATATTCGCCGGTCATGAGATATTTCTGGAGCGCGATGGCATCCACCACGCCGACCTTGCCGTCTGCATCCACATCACCGCGGCGCAGGGCATTTCTGCCGAACACATCGTGCAGCAGGTGGCGCTTCATGAGAGCCATATCAAAGACATCGACTTCGCCGTCGAAATTCACATCGCCGTAGATGAAATCGTCCGGTGCTTCCGGCTCGGTGAGATCCGGCAACGGCGGCTCTGTGGGTTCCGGCAGACTGTCCGCGCCGAGGACATTGACATTCGGACGCATGGGAAGCGGCGCTTCACTGCCAAGGTAGTAGCTCGTGTGCGGCGGCTGGTTGTAGGAACTCTGCTGACAGCCGACCTGCATCCGGTAGTGAACATCATGCATCAGCGTCGTCAGGCGCACGTCGGTCGGCGTATTGGTGCAGTAAACGCGCAGCTTCGTGCTGTCTGACGTTGCGAACACGACCTCCTCACGCCAGTCGCCCAGCAGGTCGCCGGTCATGTTCGGGACTGCCTTTGTGCTGTTGATGGACACGCAGCCTTCCGCATTGAAAATATCCTGAATCTTGCCGAGGGAAACCATCTTGCTGATGGTGGTGCCGCTGAGGATCTCGCGTTCGAGGTCGCCGTCCCAGTAGATCAGGAAGTTCATTGCCGGAACGGTGCTGCCGATGGTCTTGCCGTGAACATCAAGAACCGTATTCGCCGGACGGGCACCCCAAAGCTCCGCACCGGGGTTATCAGCGCAGACATTATCGCCGCAGCATCTGCCGGTGTCCTTGTCCGCATCGAAATGGAACAGCTTGTTGCCGGTCTTCGCATCGAGCAGCGAAACGCCGTAGGGCTTGTCCTCGTGGCAGATCCAGACTTCCATGCCCTCATGATCGGGATCGAGGTCGCCCATATGCATCGCATCGCCGTGCATCTGACGGGTAGACCAGAGCAGCTTGCCGTCGTCGTCGATCATGGACGCGCCCATGCAGACCTCCTGCTTGCCGTCGTTATCGACATCGGCGACCATGACATTGTGGTTGCCGCAGCCGTAGCCGGCGTGTCCCGTATTGAATCCGGTGTCGTAAACCCAACGCTTGACAAGCTTCTTGTCGCGCACGTCAAATGCCGAAAGCGTCAGTCGGGTGTAATAGCCGCGACCGTAGACTGCCGACGGATGCACACCGTCGAGATAGGCGATCGCGCCGTTCATACGATCCACACGGTTGCCGTAGTCGTCGCCCCATGTTTTCTTGGAGACCTCGCCGCGCGGTACGGGGTAGTTCTGCGTATCGAGCGCAGCGCCCGTCAGACCGTCAAAGAGCGTGATATACTCCGGTCCTGCGAGGATGTAGCCGCCGCTGTTGCGGTAATCCTTTGAGCCGTCGCCGATGACCTTGCCAGTGCCGTCTTTCGTACCGTCGGCGGTCTTGGTGATGAGCTCCGCCTTGCCGTCGCAGTCGAAATCCGCAACGCACATCTGCGTGTAGTGCTGACCGGCACGGATATTTTTGCCCATGTCGATGCGCCAGAGCTGCTTGCCGTCGAGGGTGTAGCAGTCGATGTAGACGTTGTCGGTGTAGCCGGACTGGGAATTGTCCTTGGAGTTGGACGGATCCCATTTCAGGATGATCTCGTACTGACCGTCGCCGTCCACGTCACCGCACGAGCAATCGTTCGCGGTGTAGCTGTTTCCGGGCTTGTTCAGCGGGATCTCGATGTAATTCGTGCCGGACTCCATCCTGCACAGATCGGATGTCACGAGCTTGTCGCCATGGTACATATCCACGCGGTACTGGGACTTGGCATTGCCGGACGCATCCCAGAAGCAGGTCGGATCACCCGCCTTGCTGGTGTAAATAAGCTGCGAGCCGCGGAACAGCCGGAACTCCGCATCGTCCGAATCATTCGCATTATAGCGCCAGCTGATGTACATTCCGTCGCCGGACTTAATGGCGTAAATGCCGCGGTCGAGGTACTCGACGATGTTGTTTCCTGTGCCGCCGACGCCGTAGTCCGCAGATACAGGGATCGCCGGAGCCGCCGTCAGCACCATCGACAGCACTGCCAGGAGTGCCGCCATGCGATGTCTGGTTTTCATATGGATTCCCCCTTGCGTATGTTGGCTTTGTTAATTTTTGCCGTTTTTCTATTTCTGTTTTTGAACATAATTGTTCAATGTAATTATATTATAGCAAAAATCCACCCAAAGTGCAATTACTTTTTCGATCATGAATCTAACATTTTCAATCATTTTTTCAAATTTGGTTCATGGTTTGTTCGTATTGTTCATGGAATTGTAGCATTTTGACATCGGGACGCAAAAAAGCCGCAGCCACGCGAAAAACGCGGCTGCGGTGAAAGGGTATGATTTACGGAAGTTCCTCCCAGGTGATCTGCCGGAGCGTCACGGTGTGTGCCGGAAGTGACGCGGCATCGCCGATATTGCCAAGCTGGAACTTCACATCGACGGTCATGTCCTCCGGAAATGTCACCTCAAAGCTGTAGTGCGTCTCCTCCGGCGTGAGGTTCAGCTTCTCGTCGAGGTAGCGGGTGTATGATGCATCCTCGGCGGTCAGGATCATTTCGCGCG
>JAFPXW010000393.1 GCA_017394565.1 Oscillospiraceae bacterium
AGTCTATTATTACAATGAAATGCGACGATTCGTTTACTTTTCCATGATTTTCGGTAAACAAATGTCACATTTTCTGCGAAATTATCGCCTTTGCCGTCTATCAGCTTTTGGTAGCTTTCACAGATTTCCGAGACTAAATTAGCTAAATTTTTGGTATTCTAAACTAACCGAAAACATTCACAAAATGAACCACATTCATTTCTGATCCAGGTACTGCCAGTTCCCGGATCAAAATGTAAATGTTCTTTCTTTTATCACAGTTTATTTACAATTAATTGTGTAAATGTATACTTTTTGCATCAGTTTTTGTGATATAATTAGTATAATATTTCAAATACATGATCCCTGACCACCTATCATCATTCATACAGGAGGCCGCTCATGACCAAACGAAAACAGACCTACCTACACGCCGGTACGATCGCATTTCTTACCACGCTGACGCTGGCACTGATCTTTCTGGCGTTCCGCAATCGCATGACTGCGCAGTTCCAGCAGGAAAACGAGGCACACTTAGCGGATAATGCTGCGACCATTTCGGCGGTATTCTATACCAAGCTCGACGACCAGCTCACGATGCTGGAATCACAGTCGCGTTATTTCCAGAATATCGACCTTTCTGATTATAACGCGATGAAAAATACCATTCTTACCACGAAGGGTGTCGGCGGCTTCAAGACCATCGGCGTTGCCAATTCTTCCGGTGCCACCATCAACTACAACGGCACGTCCTCCGGCAACATCTACCTCAACAACTACTACCAGGAGGCGATGCTCGGACAGAACGCCATTTCTGAATCCACCATCATTGACGAGGAAGGCGACGAGGTCCTGGTGCTGGCCGTTCCCATCCGGAAGCTCGAAGGCATCAGCGGCGTCATTTACGGCACATTCACCAAGACGACGCTCGACTCGCTCCTCGACTCCGTCACGACAACCAACGATGCTGCGCATATGCTGCTCAATGCCGACGGCGAGATCCTCGCGCGGACAAGCGCAGGCCCCATCAGCCGCAATGCTGTGGAGCTTTCCGACGTCATTCCCAATACGATCTTCCCCACCAACGGCGGTTCGCAGGTCATTTATTACACTGCTGAAAACAAGCACTACATTGCTGTGCTTGTCCCCATCGGCGTGCATGGCTGGTACTTTGCCAATATTCTGCCGGAGGATGCCGTTTCCTCGCAGACACGGCCGTTCCTTGTGTATCTGGCGCTTGCGATCGGCGGCGTCTCATTGGTCTTTCTCGGCGTCATGATCTATCTGCTCTCGCTCCTGCGTCACAACGACGACATCAGTGATGTCAATGAGCGCTTCCGTCTGGCAGCCGCGCAGTCGCACAATCTGGTCTTTGCATACAACTATAAGACAGCGACCATGACCATCGAGGGCAACGCCAAGCTCCTCATACAGAATGCCAAGCCGGTTTACACGCGCACCGACATCGAGCATCTGTTCGAGCAGGTGCATTATGAGGATCAGAACATCTGCTCCGAGATCACCGCACTTGCCGGCAGCCAGCAGACCTCCTTCATGCGGGAATTCCGCCTGAAATGCACGGATTCCTGCTTCTACTGGTTCCGCATGAACGCAACCGTCATCCGTGATGAGCATGGGCATCCCCTGCAGCTGATCGGCAGCCTGTTCAATGTGGATGAGCAGATCAACAAGGAGATCATGCTCATCGAACGTGCGCAGACGGATTCCCTCACCGGCATCCTGAACAAAGGCAGCTTCCAGGCAAAGCTCTGCAAGGAGCTGGAGGATCGTGCGCCGTCTGCCTGCGCTGCGCTCTTTATCGTGGATCTGGACGATTTCAAGAAGGTCAATGACCAGCTTGGCCACGCGATGGGCGATCAGGTGCTGATCGATGTCAGCAGCAAGCTCAGCACGATCTTCGGCAGCAAGACAGTGGTCGGCCGCATCGGCGGCGACGAATTTGCAGCCTACCTCATCATGAACGGCATCCAGGAGGACGAAGCTGACCTCCTGATCCGGCAGCGGGCTTCGCTGATCTGCAGCCAGCTTCAGGAAAGCTACTCGGCTTATAAGATCGAGGTGGACATCTCTGCCAGCGTCGGCATTGCAGTCTGTCCCCGAAATGGCAGCGATTATGACACACTTTACCGCAAGGCCGACCAGGCAATGTACAGCGTCAAAGGCACCGGCAAATCCAAATACGCCCTCTACAGCGAAGGAGAATCCTCATGAAAAGACATCACATTCTTCTGACTATGCTTCTGGCGGCTTCCCTGCTGACCGGTTGTTCCGGTTCCTCGACAATGACCGTTCTGAGCGTTCCGGATGGAACACAGACCACAACGCCGGCGAATCCGCCCCGTCAGGCGGCTTCCGTCAGCTATCCGCTGACCATCTGCGTCGGCTATTCGACCAATGCCGATGATCCGCGCGGCATCGCACTTGCGTCATTTCAGGAGGAAGTCGAATCGAAAAGCGGCGGCAATCTGCTCATCGAGATCCATCCGGACGGCGAACTCGGCAGCGACTCCGAGCTTATCGCCGGCATGATCTCAAAGGACGTGGATATGACGGTTTCCAGCGCCGGGAATTATGCGCTTTATGCAACGCGCATCGGCGTTTCGGCGCTGCCCTTCCTGTTTGAGGATTTCGATTCGGCATGGGAATTCATCGACAGCCCCCTGATGCAGACACTCAGCAGCGATCTGGAAGTGTACAATATGCACGTCCTTGCGTACTTTGATAATGGATTCCGCTGTGTGACGACCTCCGCAAAGGTCGGCCCTGTCGAAGCCGTGTCCGATATGAAGGGGCTGAACATCCGCACGCCGGAAAACCAGATCGTCATGGAAACCATGTCGCGTCTGTCCGCCAATCCGCGCAGCTATCCCTTCGCAGAGCTGAAGGCTGCCCTGAAGGACGGCACATTTGATGCACAGGAAAACCCGATCCCTGTGATCTACAATCATAAGCTCTACGAGGTGCAGAAGTACCTGTCCATCACGAATCACAGCTACGATGCGATGCCCCTGACGATCCGGCAGGATCTATGGGATTCGCTGACACCGGAATACCAGCAGATCATTTCCGAAGCCGCCAAAAACGCGGAATTCCAGAACCGCAAGCTTGTCAAGCGTCAGACAGACGAATGCGTCCAGAAGCTGGAGGATGCCGGAATGGAAATCGTTTATCCCGACCTCTCGCCGTTCCGCGAGGCAACGACTGGCGTCAAGGATATGTTCGCAGCTGTTTACGGACAGGATCTGATCGACTATATCGAAAAGATCAGCGCAGATCCGGCAGAATAAACAAAATCCCCCGATCAGACAAATTGTCCGATCGGGGGATCTTTTATGGATTTATTCCTGCGGCTTTCCGCACTTGTAGCAGAATTTCGCATCCTGATTGATCAGTTCACCGCCGCAGAAACGGCAGTAATGACGAACGATCACCGGTTCCTCCGCAGGTGCAGGTTCCTCCACGAGCTCTGTTTCCACAACCGGTACGGGGGCAGGCGCCGGAGCAGGCTCCGGTTCCGGCATCGTGCGCTGCGGCTGTGCCGGAATATCCGCCGGATCATAGGCCGGGACGCTTTCGCCGTATTCCGCCGGATCCTTGTGCGCAATGGCATTCCACAGCACGCCGAAGCCGAACAGTGCCACACATCCCAGCGCACCGATGCCGCCGATCGTGAACGGCGCACCATGCAGCATCTCAAACGCCTTGGCATATGCGCCAAAACCGGCATAATCCAGAATCCTGCTGCCGAACGCACCTGCCAGGAATACCAGCAGACTCGGGATAAACCCGGTAATCGCAAATGTCTTGAACGCCGTGCCGACATGACGCTTGCCGCGGACATGGATCACGATCAGCCAGATCATCACCAGCAGCAGAAAGAACGCCAGCACGCACCACATCCAGTTGGAAACGATCAGGCGGATCAGCGTTGCGGTGCCGCCGACACCGATGGTGTTTTTCATCGTGTCGTTGAAGCTGTCGAGATCCGCTGCCGCTGCTTCCGCCACCTGCGGATTGGTCGCACCAAAGTTGTGGATGCCCGTGTGCAGCTGGATGGTCTCGTCATTCTCCGTGATCACGCGGCTGAGCTCCGCTGTCGTGATCATCGGAAAATTGTCCGCACTGCCGTGCTTGTAATTCTTAATGAAATCCGCGTAACCGTTGGCTTTTTCGCCCACCCATTGATTGAATTTGCCGTCACGCAGGATCTGTTCCACTTTCACATCCGTGATTTCCGGGATGCGGATGTAATTCTCATTGATCGCCGCCGCAAGGCTCTGTCCGCCTGCCAGCTCCACCTGCTCGAGCGGAATGCTCTCAGCTGCACCTGCAATGTCCTCATTCCAGAGGAGTCTGCGTCCTGTCAGGCTGCCCAGCAGCGCCGTGCCGAGGACAAACGTCAGCAGTACGCATAAAAACGACAGAAATACCACCTTTGCGGTGCCGTAGACTGTTTTCTCTTTCTTTTCCTTCATAAATCCTTCCTCCAGTCAAATACTGTCAATTCTTTTCTAATTCTCCCACGACCACAAGCCGCTGTGAACCGTCATCGGTGCAAGTCACAAGCGTCACGCGCGTGTCGTCGAAATCCTCCAGGATCCACGTTTCGTCCGGATCCACGATGAAGCTGTCCTCCACCGTGTAGATCTCGCTGGTCTTGTCCACGCGGTAAAGCCGGATCTCCATGCCGTTCTGCACATTTTTGAGGTTGTTGAAATACTCCTTGTACAGCGTGCTGCTGTGACCGGCGATACAATAATTGCCCTCGCCGACAGCACCCGTTCCGGTGAAATGCCCCACGCCCTCATGCAGCACCGACTGATCCGTTCCCTCCAGCACCGGCGCTTTGATGGAAAGCTCTGGAATTTCGATCACGACGTTCGTTTCCATCAGCGCCTTCCGGTGCAGGTCACGCCTGATGCGGCGCACTGCGTAAAACGACAGGATCCCGATGCCGACCGCCATCGCCGTGATGCCGGCAAGGAACATCAGCAAACTGCTGCGTTTCTGTTTCTGCGGTGCAGCCTCCGTGATGTTCTGCGCTTCTTGCGTTTCCATGCTTACCTCCGGCGCCGCTTGCCCTCAGGCCGCATGGTCAGACCGATGCGGTTTCGCTTGACATCGACCTCCAGCACCCAGACCTTGACCACGTCACCGACCTTGACAGCTTCCAGGGGATGCTTGATGAAATGGTCGCAGATCTGCGAAATGTGTACCAGTCCGTCCTCGTGAACGCCGATGTCCACGAACGCACCGAAATCTACGATATTCCGGACAGTTCCCATCAGCTCCATGCCGGGCGTGAGATCCTTGATCTCCATGACATTGCCAGAACGCAGCAGCGGCGGCGGCAGCAGATCACGCGGATCGCGGCCGGGCTTCTGCAATTCCGAAACCATGTCGTCAAGCGTATACACGCCGATGTCCAGTTCCTTGGCAAGTGTCGATTTTCCGACTTTCTTCACATTGTCCGAAAGTCCGGCAAGCTTACCGGCAGACGCATCCTGCAGAGAGTAGCCGAAATGCGCCAGCAGTTTTTCTGCCGCCGCGTAGCTTTCCGGATGCACGGCGGTATTGTCCAGCGGACTCTTTCCGCCGGGGATCCGCAGGAAGCCGGCGCACTGTTCAAACGCCTTCGGGCCGAGTTTCGGGACCTTGAGCAGCTGGCGGCGGTTCTCGAACGCACCGTTTTCCTCACGATACTTGACGATATTTTTTGCAACTGCCGCAGAAATACCTGCAATATGGGACAAAAGCGGTGCAGATGCGGTGTTGACATCGACGCCGACCGCGTTCACGCACTCCTCGACCACGCCGTCAAGCGCCGTCTGCAATTCCTTCGGCGGCATATCGTGCTGGTACTGTCCCACGCCGATCGCCTTCGGATCGATCTTGACCAGCTCCGCCAGCGGATCCTGCAAGCGTCTTGCGATGGAGACCGCGGAACGCAGCGCGACATCGTACTCCGGGAATTCCTCCGCCGCCAGCTCCGACGCGGAATAAACGGACGCACCGGCTTCCGAAACGACCATGTAGCTGACCTTCCGGCTGAGGTGCGGCAGCAGATCCGCCACAAAGCTCTCGCTTTCGCGGGAGGCTGTGCCGTTGCCGATGGAAATGGCAGAGATGCCGTATTTCTCGACAAATGCCGTCACCTTGCGGCTGGCTTCTGCGACCTTGTTGTGCGGCGGTGTCGGGTAGATCACACCTGTGTCCAGCACCTTTCCGGTACCGTCCACGACCGTAAGCTTGCAGCCCGTGCGGTACGCTGGATCGAGTCCGAGCGTCACGGTATTTTTCAGCGGCGGCTGCATCAGAAGCTGCCCCAGATTCGACGCAAATACGCGGATCGCCTTCTCTGCGGCATCCTCAAAGAGCGCATTTCTGACCTCACGGATGATCGACGGCACGATCAGACGCTTGCAGCTGTCGCACGCCGCAAGACGGACCAATTCACCGCATCTGCTCTGATTCTTCACATACGGCTTGCAGCAGGTCTGTTCGGCCAGTCCCTCTGCCACGGTGATGTTGACCTTGAGGGCTTCCTCCTTCTCACCGCGGTTGATGGCAAGGATCTGATGCCCCTGCAAACGCGGCACGAGGCACTCGAATTCCGCATAATTCTTGTAAACGCCCTCGCCAGCTTCCTCGCTGGTCGCCGCGCAGGTCAATGTACCGAAGCGCTGGTACAGATCGCGCATCGCAGTCCGCAGCTTCGCGTCGTCTGCAATGTCCTCGGCGATAATATCCATCGCCCCCTGCAGCGCCGCCTGCACGTCGGGGACTTCCTTTTCCGCATCGACGAACGCCGCGGCTTCCGTTTCCGGATCGGTCTTAGCATCCTGTGCCAGCAGCAGCTCCGCCAGCGGTGTCAGGCCTCTTTCTCGCGCCGTGCTGCCGCGTGTCCGACGCTTTTCCTTGTAGGGGCGGTAAATATCCTCGACCTCGACCATCGTCATGGCGGCATCGAGCGCCCGGCTGATATCGTCGGTCATCGCGCCCTTGTTTTCGATGGCGGTGCGAACCTCCTCCTTGCGTTCGGTCAGGTTTCGCAAAGCCTGCAAACGCAGCGCGATCTTGCGGATGGTCTGGTCGTCGAGGGCGCCGTGCATTTCCTTGCGGTAACGCGCGATGAACGGCACGGTTTTTCCGTCGTCGAGCAGCGCCACGACGTTCTTCGCCTGTTCCTCCCGTACCTGGAATTCTTCGGTCAGAATCTTGATAATATCCATTGGTTTCTCCTTCAGAAGATCATAAATAGCAAATTAAATTCCGTAAAATAGCCAAATCC
>JAFPXW010000394.1 GCA_017394565.1 Oscillospiraceae bacterium
ACATCCTCCTGAAGGATGACAAGGGCTACCACTATATTAAGGTATCCGCTGAAGCCTATCCCCGTATCACTGCGGAAAAGCAGAAAACCGACGACAAATCGCTGTATATCGGCCCTTACACCGGCGGCTTCGTCACGAAGTCTACGGTCGAGGAAGTGAATATGGTCTTTCGTCTGCCGACCTGCAAGAAGAAATTTCCGGAAAGCTTCCGCAAAGCGCGTCCCTGCCTGAACTATCACATCCATCGCTGCATGGGCGTTTGTCAGGGAAAGATTCCGCAGGATCAGTACAAGGAGCTGATCGAGCAGGCGGTGCATTACATCCGGAGCGGATCGGGGGCATCGGTCGAGCGCATGACACAGGAAATGGAACAAGCCGCCGAAAACCTCGATTTTGAGCGTGCCGCCTTGCTGCGTGACCGGATCAATGCCATCCGGAAAGCCGGCGAGTCCCAGAAGATCATCGACAATCGTTTCGCCGATGCCGATGTGATCGGAACGGCGGATAATGGCGATGATCTGTGCATTTCCGTCCTCATGTACAGAGAGGGCAGGCTTTGGGACAAGCAGAATTTCCACTTCCATGAGGAAGCCGATGAATCCGCGCTCGATGCGTTCGTTCCGCAGTTTTACCACGGCAGGACGGATCTGCCGAAGGTCATTTTGCTGGAGAACGAGATCAGCGAAATGGAGATGCTCGCCGAAATGCTCTCCAACCAGATGGGACGCAAGGTGAAGATCACCGTTCCGCAGCGCGGCGGCGGCATCGAACTGACACGCATGGCAAAAGAAAATGCCGTTGAGTACATCGCCGTCAACTGCAACCGCACCGGCAAGGAGCTGCTCGCAGTTGAGGCGCTCGGCAAGATCCTCGGCATGGAGAATGTCCCGAAATATATCGAGAGCTACGATATTTCCAACCTCGCCTCCGAGTCGATGGTCGCAGGCATGGTCGTGTTCGAGAACGGCAGGCCGCTCAAACGCGCCTACAAACGGTTTTCCATCAAGGAGCAGGAGGGGCAGAATGACTATGCTTGTATGCAGGAGGTCATCCGCCGCCGCCTGTCGCATCTGGATGATCCGGATGATCCCTATTTTGCGCGGAAGCCTGACCTCATCCTTCTTGACGGCGGGCAGGGCCATGTGAATGCCGTGGCACCCATTGTTGCAAAAATGGCACCGGACATCGCACTTTACGGCATGGTCAAGGACTCGAAGCACCGCACACGCGCCATTGCGACCGGCGGCGGTGAGATCAGCGTTTCGGGAACGCAAAGCGCGTTTCAGCTCCTGACACGGATCCAGGATGAGGTGCATCGCTACTCCGTGGCGTATATGCACAAGAAACACAAAAAACGCACATTTGCGTCGGAATTGACGCAGGTCGAGGGCATCGGCGACAAGCTTGCACAGAAGCTGATGCTCCATTTCAAAACAAAGGATGCCTTGCTGGAGGCCTCGCAGGAGGAACTTCATCACGCCGGCATTCCGGAAAAAACAGCCGCGAAGCTTTACGCTTTTCTGCATGGCACCGAAATAGGAGGAAACAGCTAACATGAGAGTCATCACAGGCACCGCAAAGGGCACACGCCTGAAGACACTGGAGGGACTGGATGTCCGCCCGACGACCGACCGCGTCAAGGAGGGGATGTTCTCCGCGATCCAGTTTGAAATTCCGGACAGCCGCGTGCTGGATCTGTTCGCAGGCTCCGGTCAGCTTGGCATCGAGGCGCTCAGCCGCGGTGCGAGACAGGCGGTTTTTGTCGATCAGTCGGCCAATTCTCTCTCTGTTGTCAAGGAGAACCTGAAGAAGACCGGCTTCACCGATCGCTCCGAGGTGCATCAGAAGGAAGCGGAACAGTACATCCGGATGGCACGGGGAACGTTCGATTTCATCTTCCTCGATCCTCCGTACCGGATGCAGATCCTCGAAAAAATCATCCCCCAGCTCCTGCCTTTGCTTGCACCAGGCGGCAAGATCGTGGCGGAACACGAAAATAATTGCAAATTACCCGAAAAAATTTCAAATTTATGGTTGCAAAAAGAATACTTTTATGGTAAAATAGTAGTATCAGTGTATGAACTGACCGAGGAGGTGGAGGAGCCGTGAGAAGAATTGCAGTGTGTCCCGGCAGCTTTGATCCGATCACACTGGGACATCTTGACATCATCCGGCGTGCATCCACACTGTTCGACAAGGTCATTGTACTGATTTCCACGAATGCCGCAAAGAATACAGCCAGCTTCACAGCCACGGAGCGCATGATGATGATCGCGGAAGCGACGCGCGACCTCGATAACGTCGTCATTGATATCCTCGATGGCTTGCTGGTCGATTATGTCAAACAAGTACAGGCAGTCGCGATCGTCAAAGGTCTGCGTGCTGTCAGCGACTTTGAATATGAATTCCAGATGGCACTGACAAACAAGGTGCTGTACGAGGGCGCAGAAACGGTCTTTCTGACCACGAGCAAGGAGAATATGTACCTCAGCTCCAGCGTTGTCAAGCAGGTCGCCTATTTCGGAGGGGATATCAGTCCGTTTGTGCCGGAATGCATTCTGGAAACGATCAAAAAGCGTTTGATTAAGGAGGATCACGATGAGTATTGAAGAAATTCTGGATGACATGGATGAACTGCTGGACAAGGCTGGCAGTGTACCGTTTGCATCGCATAAATCGATTATCGAAGGCGAGCGCCTGCGTGAGCTGATCAACGACATCCGTCTGAATCTGCCGCAGGAGATCAAGCACGCCAAGATGGTCGCATTCGACCGCGACCGCATCATCAAGGAAGCGGAAGCCAAGGCAGAGCAGATCGTTCGTCAGGCGGAGGATCGTGCCAAGATCATCGTATCCGAGGAGTCGATCGTCCGCGAGGCCAAGAACCGCGCCGTAGAAGCTGTGACCAAGGCCAAGGCTGACTGCGACGAGCTTCGCGCACAGGCCAATGCGGATGTGGCAAGAGCAAGATCCGAGTGCGATGCGATCAAGCAGGCGACGGATACCTACATCGTGAATCGCTTCAAGGACGCGGAGGCTTACTACTCTACCGCCCTCAAGGACGTGCAGGATCGTAAGATGAAACTCGAGAAGCTCAAGAAGCGCAACAGCAAGAAGGCCGAGGGCGATTCCATCGACCAGAAGCTTGATGTCAAGTCTGACGCGAAGCCGGAGAAGAAGCCGGAAGTATGATTTTGAGCAAAATGTAATAGAAAGCGCAATGGAGCGCACTTTTCCGAGGGGAGAAGTGCGCTCTTTTTTGAATCAGGAGGGAACAGCATGGATCAGATCGACCAGAAACTTATCGCGATATTACAGGGAAATGCCCGGATGCCGCTGAAAGCCATCGCATCGCAGGTATTCCTGTCAGCGCCGGCAGTTTCCGCGAGGATCGAGAAGCTTGAGGCGCAGGAACTCATCAAGGGGTACCACGCGGAGATCGACCAGCAGAAGCTGGGGTATCACATCACGGCGTTCATCAGTCTGGAGCTTTCGGCAAAGCAGAAGCCGGAATTCTACCCGTTCATCGAACGCTGCCCGAATGTCCTGGAATGCAATTGCGTGACGGGCGTTTATTCCATGCTGATCAAGGTTGCGTTTCCGACCACGCAGGAATTAGACCGGTTTATCGGGGAATTATCGCACTTCGGCAATACCTCGACGCAGATCGTGTTCTCGACACCTGTGCCGCCGCGAAATGTCGTGATCCAGCCGCCGGAGGAACAAAAAGCAGCCGAATGAACGGCTGCCGATGGCTATTTTACACCGTTTCGTTTCACATCCGCAAGTGGTGAATGATCCATCGCCTCCTGCATGGACGTGTCCGAAAGGTGCGTGTAGATCTCGGTCGTCGAGATGCTTTCGTGACCGAGGATATTTTTCAGCGTCAGCACATCCACATGACCGTGCTGATACATCAGCGTCGCGGCTGTGTGCCGCAGCTTATGCGTGGAAAGTCCGCGGCCGTCCAGTCCGGCGGCTTTCAGGGCGTTTTCCACCGTCTGCTGCACGCGCCGGCGGCTGATACGTTTGTTGCGGTTCGAGAGGAACAGCGCCGGATCGTCCGTTTCAGCTTGCAGCCGTTCAAACAGATACTCACGCAGCGCTGAAATGCACGCAGGATTGAGGTAAACGATGCGTTCCTTGTTTCCCTTGCCAAGCACGCGCATCCGTTTTTCCTCCATGTCCAGCGAGGACAGGTTCAGCCCGACCAGTTCCCCGAGACGGATGCCGCAGTTGAGAAACAGCGTCAGAATACAGTAATCGCGCAGATTGTGCTTGCCGTCGGTTTCGGTCGTGACGGTTTTGAGCAGCTCCAGACTTTCCGTCAGGTTCAGATATTTCGGGAGTGCGTGCTTCGGACGGGACAACTCCAGATTCGTGGTCGGATCGTAGTCGAGAAGCGCCGCCTGCTTGGTCAGATATCGGAAAAAACTGCGCAGGGAAGTCGCTTTCCGGGCGCGGATCTTGTCCTTGTTGCCGCATTCTGACGCGATGAAGCTGTAGTAATTGTGGATGTCACGCAGCGTGATCTTCCGCACTTCCTCAATGGTCAGACTGCGCAGATCGACCGAATCCAGCATCCCCTGTGACGGCACATCGTCCATGCTTTTGTCCAGAATATAAAACCGCAGAAATTGGCGTATATCCTGATAATACACACCGACCGTACTCTGCGCCAGTCCCTTGACGACTGAGATGTGGGTGATGTAATCGTTAAGAAAATCCGGATTTTCCTTGCGATGGATCTGCATGGCGTACTGACCTCCTGCCTGATGACTTTGCTTTCATTATAGCACGTTTTCCGGAAATTTGCAAGTCCCGACAGTTTTTTCTTGCAAAACGCGGGCAGATATGCTATAATAGAAATGTATTTGCGATCCACCGGATCGAAACTGAATTAAATGAGGTGTACTTATGATCGAGATCAAAGCATATCGTGGTCACATCCGCAACTGGGAAGCCCTCTGCAAGGAGCTTGGCATTTCCGGCAGCCTGACACGTGAGGAACGCGAGAGCGCCATCCTCGTGAAGGCTTACGAGACCTGGGGCAAGCAGATGGCGGACCATCTGTACGGAATGTTCGCATTTGCGCTGTTCGATACCGAAAGCGGCGAGCTGTTCTGTCTGCGCGACCAGTTCGGCACGAAGCCGTTCTATTACTACCAGACTGCGGACGGAAAGCTGCTGTACGGCACAATGATCCGCGATATTCTGGGACAGGACGGCTTTGTCAAGGAGCTGAACGCGGATATGCTCCAGATCTACATGACACTGACCTATGTGGCAGGTGAGGATACCTTCTTCAAGGGACTGAAAAAGCTCATGCCCGGCTGCTACCTGACATTCAAGGACGGCAAGCTGGACATCGTGCGCTACTGGAAGCCGGAATTCCATCCGGACGAAAGCAAATCCCTTGAAGACTGGGCGGATGAGATCCACACGACGCTCCAGCAGATGATGCGCGAGGTCAAGACGGCAGACGAAACGGCGGAATCCTTCCTTTCCGGCGGCGTGGATTCTTCCTATGTGCTGGCGATGAGCGATGCCAAGCGTGCGGATTCCTGCGGTTATGACGAGGAGCGCTTCGACG
>JAFPXW010000395.1 GCA_017394565.1 Oscillospiraceae bacterium
ACTGGTAAGGGTATGCAGTACGGCGGTTCTCTGATCCGTCCGGAGGCTACCGGCTACGGTGCAGTTTACTACACCTGCAATATGCTCGAGCATTTCGGCGATTCCATCAAGGGCAAGACCGTTGCAGTTTCCGGCTTCGGTAACGTTGCCTGGGGTACCATCAAGAAGGTCAACGAGCTGGGTGGTAAGGTTGTTACCATTTCCGGTCCGGACGGCTATGTATACGATCCCGATGGCATCAGCACTGACGAGAAGGTGGATTACCTGCTCGAGATGCGTGCTTCCTGCCGCAACCGCGCTCAGGACTACGCTGACAAGTTCGGTGTTGAGTTCCACGCTGGCGAGAAGCCGTGGGGTGTCAAGGCTGACATCATCATGCCGTGCGCTACCCAGAACGAGGTTGGCATGGCTGAGGCTGAGAAGATCGTTGCAAACGGCGTAAAGTACTATGTAGAGGTTTCCAATATGCCGACCTCCAACGAGGCAATCGCATTCCTGAAGTCCAAGGGCGTTATCGTTGCTCCGTCCAAGGCTGTTAATGCCGGCGGTGTAGCAGTTTCTGGTCTGGAAATGTCCCAGAACTCCATGCGTTACAACTGGACTGCTGAGGAAGTTGACGAGAAGCTCAAGGGCATCATGAAGAACATCTTCGAGTCCTCTGTCAAGGCTGCAAATGAGTACGGTCTGGGCGACGATCTGGTTGCTGGTGCAAATATCGCCGGCTTCCTGAAGGTTGCTGAGGCTATGAAGGCTCAGGGTGTGGTTTGATTTTTGAACCGCACATTCTGAATGTGAATCAAAAGCGCCTGTTTCGTACCGGAACGGGCGCTTTTTATTTAAGCTTGCCTGCATTTTTGATCCTATTTCTGTGCATCGGAACAGGAAACGTCCGGTGCAGAGGAGCAGGATTATGGTTTTCTGACCGCGCAGCATGAGAAAATCGTGCATTCTGCGCAATTTCGGAAAAAAACATTGACGAACCAAATCCTTTGTGATATAATGTAAAATAGTATTTTTCTGACGGGAGGAAGAAACGTGTTTCAGATTTTAGAGAAAAAAGTACTGAATCCGAACGTAACGCTCATGGTCTTTGATGCGCCGTTTATCGCAAAAAAGGCGAAGGCTGGTCAGTTCGTGATCTTTCGTGTAGATGAGGAAGGCGAGCGCGTGCCGCTGACCATTGCTGATTCCGATCCGGAGAAGGGGACGATCACCCTGATCTTCCAGATCGTCGGCCGATCCACCATGAAGCTGAATGCCCTGAATGCAGGCGATGCCATCTCCGATCTGGTCGGCCCCCTGGGACTTGCGACCGAGATCCCGGAAGGCGCAAAGAAAGTCTGTGTCATCGGCGGCGGTGTCGGCTGTGCGATCGCCTATCCGCAGGCGAAGTCCCTGTTCCGCGCAGGTCTGGAGGTCGATGTCATTGCCGGTTTCCGCAATAAGGATATTGTCATTCTGGAGGACGAGTTCCGCAAGGTCTGTCAGGAGCTGATCCTTTGCACCGACGACGGAAGTTACGGCATCAAGGGATTTGTGACCAACGCGCTGGAAGACCGCATCAAGGCTGGCAATCAGTACGACTGCGTGATCGCCATCGGCCCGATCCCGATGATGAAATTCGTCTGTGAAGTGACGAAAAAGTACGATGTCAAGACCATTGTTTCCCTCAACCCGATCATGGTGGACGGCACCGGTATGTGCGGCGGATGCCGCGTGACCGTTGGCGGCAGGATCCGCTATGCCTGCGTAGAGGGCCCGGATTTTGACGGACATGAGGTCGATTTTGATGAGCTGATGCACCGCAATGGTGTGTTCAAGGAACGTGAAGCCCAGTGCCGCATGATGAAGCTTGCGGACAAGGCATGATCCGGAGGAGGTAACAAAGATGCCCAATATGTCCCAGACAAAGGTACCGATCCCCGAACAGGAACCCAAGGTACGCGCCCGTAATTTCGAGGAAGTCACCCTCGGCTACACCAAGGAAATGGCACTGGAGGAAGCCTCCCGCTGCCTCAATTGCAAGAATATGCCCTGCGTTTCGGGATGCCCCGTTGGTGTGCAGATCCCTGTATTCATCAAGAAGATCACCGAGAGCGATTTTGAGGGCGCTTATGAAGTCATCCACGCGACCAGCAGCCTGCCGGCTGTCTGCGGCAGAGTCTGTCCGCAGGAGCGTCAGTGCGAAAGCAAATGCGTCCGCGGCATCAAGGGCGAGCCGGTCGGCATCGGCAGACTCGAACGCTTTGCCGCAGACACCCACATGGTACAGGACAACACTGTCATCGAGAAGCCGGTCTCCAATGGCCGCAAGGTAGC
Organism: Oscillospiraceae bacterium; assembly: GCA_017394565.1. Taxonomy (GTDB): domain Bacteria; phylum Bacillota; class Clostridia; order Oscillospirales; family Ruminococcaceae; genus UBA3855. The sequence continues at coordinate 2,320 of JAFPXW010000395.1, forward strand.
CGTTGTCGGCGGCGGCCCTGCCGGTCTGACCTGTGCCGGCGATCTGGCACGTCTTGGCTACGAGGTGACGGTATTTGAAGCACTGCACAAAGCGGGCGGCGTTCTGATGTACGGCATTCCGGAGTTCCGTCTGCCGAAGGACATCGTGCAGAAAGAAGTCGAGAACCTCAAGGCGCTCGGCGTGAAGGTCATGACCAATATGGTCATCGGCAAGGTGCTGAGCATCGACGAGCTGATGGAGGACGGCTTCGAGGCTGTATTCGTTGGCTCCGGCGCAGGTCTGCCGCGTTTCATGGGCATCGAGGGCGAGGCACTTGTCGGCGTTTGCTCTGCGAACGAGTACCTGACCAGAATCAACCTGATGAAGGGCTACAAGGAAGAATACGATACCCCTGTTCTCCAGTCGAAGGCGGTCGCGGTTGTCGGCGGCGGCAATGTGGCGATGGATGCGGCACGTTCGGCGCTGCGTATGGGTGCGGAGCACGTTTACATCGTGTATCGCCGCGGCATGGACGAAATGCCGGCACGCCGCGAGGAGATCCATCATGCGATGGAGGAGGGTGTGGAATTCCTGAATCTGAACAACCCTGTCAAGCTGCTTTCTGACGAAAACGGCAGAGTCCGTGCGGCAGTACTCCAGAAGATGGAACTCGGCGAACCGGACGCATCCGGCAGACGCAGTCCTGTTCCGGTGGAGGGCTCGGAGTACGAGTTGGCGGTGGACACGGTCATCATGGCGATCGGCACGTCTCCGAATCCGCTGATCCGCACCACGACCGCAGGCCTGGAAGCCAACAAGCGCGGCTGTCTGATCGTGGACGAGTCCATGCATACCACGAAGGAAGGCGTGTATGCCGGCGGTGACGCTGTGACCGGTGCGGCGACGGTCATCCTCGCAATGGGTGCCGGCAAGTCCGCAGCGAAGTCCATTGATGCGTACTTGCAGAACAAGTGAGAATCGGTTCTTGAGAATCAAATTTAGGAGGAAGGATTTATGAACAAAACACTGATGAAAGCACTCACCGCACTGGCGGCGGCTGGCATGATGCTGGGCGGCGGTACGCTGAGCGTATGCGCAGCAGATGCAGCTGCATCCGGATCCGAGCAGCAGGTGGGCACGGTCGGCACGCTGATCTCCACGCTGGGACTTCCGATCCTGCTGCTGATCTTTCTGTATTTCATCATGATCCGTCCGCAGCAGAAGCAGGAGAAGCAGACGCGCGAGATGCAGAAGAATCTTCAGGTCGGTGATGAAGTTGTCACCATCGGCGGCATTGTGGGCATCGTTCTGCGTGTGGAGGAAGCGACGGAGACGGTCATCCTCGAGACCGGCAGCGACCGTCTGAAGATCCGCATGAAGCAGGATGCCATCAAGGAGAACATCACTGCGATGGAGCAGCTGGCTGCGGAAAAGGCTGAGAAGGACAAGAAGCGCCAGAATGGCATCACCCCCAGCAAGCCCAAGGACGAATAAGCGGCGCGGAGGCGCGGAGCCCGCGCTGGCGAGATACCGGTGAGGGGGAGTGTGTACTCCGATCTCCGCAATTGCCCTTCGCCTGACGGCGAGTGGGCAAAAGCTGGCTTGCTGTGGGTTCGTCACGCTCAACCGCGTGACTGGGCGAATGCGCTGTACTTTTGAGATATGGCTTAAAAAACCGTCCTGCGCAGCAGGACACAGGCTGTCAAAAAAGTCGAAACATCCGTTCTGTTTAAATAGCGGTGGGGAAACTACAGCAACAACGGGGGTAAAAGGGGGCGTAGCCCCCTAAAAATAGAAAAAAATAGCCCCCTCCCCTCTGGGGAGGGGGTTGGGGG
>JAFPXW010000396.1 GCA_017394565.1 Oscillospiraceae bacterium
GGAGCATCTGCTATGCCGATCATCGTAAACCTCGATGTCATGATGGCAAAGCGCAAGATCTCCTCCGGCGACCTTGCCAAGATCATCGACATCACCCCCGCCAACCTGTCCATCCTCAAAACCGGCAAAGCCAAAGCCATCCGCTTCGCCACACTCGACAAGATCTGCGATGCCCTCGAATGCCAGCCCGGTGATATTCTCGAATGGAGGAAAGAAGATGACTCGTAAATCGACACCCGTCTATTATGCGGTTCTGTCCGCGATACTGTTTCTCACCGAGTTTGCCATCGCGCTGTGGGCGCACGGCTTCCTGCGGTACTACGTCGGCGATATCCTCATCATTCCGCTGATCTACTGCATCCTCCGCGTGTTCACGGAGAGATGGCAGAGACTTCTGCCGTTTCTGGTCTGCTGTCTGGGATTTCTGGCAGAATTTCTGCAATATTTCCACTTCGTGGATCTGCTCGGACTCGACCACGACTCGCCCCTGGCCATTGCCATCGGAACCGGCTTTTCGTGGATCGACGTGCTCTGCTACATCGCCGGCATGGGGCTGATCTATGCAGGAATGTTCCTCCGCAAAACACTTACCTCCCATCAATCCCGAAAGGAAGGCGCATTGTCATGAATGAATACGACTCCATCTACAAAGAAAACGCCGCGCCCGTGCAGGCGACTGTCACCGTCGCGGAGAAGCCGCCGGTCGTTTTCACGCGATCCGAACGCATCACCGCCATCGTGATGCTCCTCGCAGGCTTCCTGTGGGTGCGGCTCTGCCTGTACCACGAAAGCGGCTTGTTTACGAGCCTGCTCTACATCGCCATCATCACGGCGCAGGCGGTGTTCTTCCGGAAAAACGGCGTAGTCTTCACCAAAAGCGAAAAGCTCACGCTCGGTGTGATGTACGCCTTCTCCCTCGTCTACACCCTCACCGCCAATGACCTGCTCAAAGGGCTGAATACCATCTTCCTGATGATGCTCGGCTGTCTGTTCCTGTTCCACACGGCGAATCCGGACGGCGATATTCTGCGGTTTCTGCCGGTCTCGTCGGCGTACAGCATGATCGCCGCGCCCATCCACAAATGTAACGCCGCCGCCCTCGCCGTCACATCCGGCGCGAAGAAAAGCGGCTTCTGGAAGAACACCGGCTACATCCTGCTCGGACTGCTGCTGGCAGTTCCGGTCACGGTCATTGCAGGGGCGCTGCTGTACAGCGCGGACGACAACATGGCAAGCCTCATCGACCGCCTCGGCAAGCTCCCGTCGGACGAGATCCTCGTCCTCATTCCGCATCTGTTGTTCGGATTTCTCTTAGGTTCGATGATGTTCAGCGCGGTGTATTCCGCCCATCAGAAAGCCCTGCACATTGTGCCGGAGGAATGTAACAATATCGCCAGAAACTGCCGCATTGTCCCGAACCCGATGGTCTACGCGATGGTGACACCGCTTTGCATCCTGTATCTGCTGTTCTTCTTCTCCCAGCTCCAGTATTTCCTCGGCGGATTCACCGGCGATGTGACGGGATTCACCTATGCGGAATACGCACGCCGCGGATTTTTTGAATTGTGCGGTGTCTGCTGCCTGAACCTCATCGTCATCGGCGGCATGGGATTTTTCGCCAAGCTGACCGGCACAGAAAAGCCCCTTGCGCTCAAATTATTCGCATCGTTCCTCTGCATCAGCTCGCTCCTGCTCTCTGGAACCGCCATCGCAAAAATGTTCCTCTACATCCGCGTTTACGGCATGACACAGCTTCGCGTGTATACGACATGGTTCATGTTCCTGCTGGTGGTGCTGTTTGCGCTGCTGCTCGTGAAGCAGTTCAAGGCGACGCTCAACATCGGCAAGATCGGTGCAGTGACGTTCACGGTGCTGTTTGCACTGCTGTGCTTCTCGCGTCCGGATGCATGGATGACGCGATACAATGCGGAACGCTATCTCTCCGGACAATTGGAGGAATTCGACAGCGAAGTCCTCTACGAAATGAGCGACGACGCATGGTCGGCGCTGACGGCTTACGACAGCGAAACCCTCGACCGGCTTCTGAATGCCGACACCAGGCGGACATTCGCGCTCTACACCACTCCCTCCGAGCAGCCGGACTTCTGGGATGTGCTGAATCTCTCGGCTTGGGAACTGATGGCGTATGAAACGTAAGGAATCCGAACCGGACAGCCGCATTCCGGAAGTGCTGGCAGGTGCTTGGGAACTGGCGATGTTCCTGCTTCCGGTGCATTTTCTGCTGTGCCTGCTGTCGTGGTGCGTGGGTGATGTGCTTTTGCTTGTGACCGGCGGCGGTGCGTTGCTTCTCAGCGGCATCCTGAGTGCCGCCGCTGTCCGGAGCGATGCCCTTCGCTACAGCTTCGCCAAATGCCTGCTTTCTATGCCGATCACCGTGCTGTACTGGTGGATACAACTCACGCATCAGCTTCATGACCGTGCGCTTGGGTTCGCGTGTCCCGACTACGGCACACCCTCTGCCGGTGGAATGTTTGCCGGCGCTGTAACGCTTCTGGCTGTCCTCAGTATGGATGGTCTTGGTGTTCTCATCGGTCTGCTTGTCACGCAGGAACAAAGCCGCATCCGTTTCTGGAACGGTCTGCAAAAAACGGCATTTCCTGTCAGTCTATGTATTTTTCTCAGCATCGTCATTCTCGATACAGTGATGCCGTCTGTACGCTCACAACTTGGTTAAAGGAGACTCCCAAAATGCCAAACCCTTTCCCTTATTCCGACGACAACAAGCGCTACCACACGCTGTATTACCACAACAAGCATACCTTCGGCGGACGCATTTACAAGGCGGTACTGAACGGCGGCTTCACCTGCCCGAATCTCGACGGTACGAAAGGCACCGGCGGCTGTGCGTTCTGCGACGGCGGAAGCGGTGCATTCACCAAGCCCCTGCCCATCCGCGAACAGCTCACGCTGGAACTTGCACGCATCCGCCGGAAAGTACCGGACGCACGCATCATCGCGTATTTTCAAGTCCACACGAACACCTACGCACCGGTGTCCCGTCTGCGGACGCTTTATGAGGAAGCCCTCGCCTTTCCGGAAGTGATCGGACTTTCCATCGGGACACGTCCGGACTGTCTGCCGGAGGATGTGCTGGCGTATCTTGCGGAACTCAACCGCCGGACATACCTCACGGTCGAACTCGGCGTGCAGACCGTCCACGACCGGACGGCACAGCGATTCGGGCGCGGCTATGCGTTCGCGGAATTTCTGGACAGCTATCAGAAATTGCAGGCGCTCGGCATCCGCACCTGCCTGCACATCATCAACGGACTGCCGCATGAAACAGCACCCGATATGCTCGAGACCGCGCGTGTACTCGGACAGCTCCGGCCGCAGGCGGTGAAGATCCAGCTCCTGCACATCCTGCAAGGCACGCAATACGCCGAACTCTGGCGGCAGGGCGACATTCCGGTGATGCCGCAGGAAGCTTACATCGCGACCGTCGTCCGTCAGCTCGAATATTTTCCGCCCGAAACCGTCATCGAGCGCATCACCGGCGACGGCGAAAAGGCCAAACTCTTAGCCCCGAAATGGAGCATGGACAAGATCTCCACCCTCGGCGGCATCGACAAAGCCCAGGCGGAACTGAACAGCTTTCAGGGGGCGAAATTTATAAGTGCGTAGTGCGTGGTTCGTAGTTCGTAGTTGAATGTGTCCGCTTCGCGGACTTAAAAAAACATCGCCGCAGGCGATGCCAAAAACTACGCAGCTATGCATAAGCGACCAGCACCAAATCATAGATTTGGGCTGCCTGCTTAA
>JAFPXW010000397.1 GCA_017394565.1 Oscillospiraceae bacterium
AACGCTTGGCTCTGATCGTTAGCCGCTTTCATGGACGAAAGCAAGATTTCAAGGTATCATGATTTCGTCCTTATGGGGGTGATACACTTGTTTTGTTTAGCTTGGTGAAGACTTTTAGTCAATTAGGAATTAGGAATGAGGAATTAGGAATGAATAGTGAATAAAGAAAAAAGAATAGTGAATAACGAAGAGGGGGAAGATTTCAAGGTATCATGATTTCGTCCTTATGGGGGGGATACGCTTGTTTTGTTTAGCTTTGGAGACACTTTTGGTTAGTTCATAATTGCAACGCGCATAAAGTCGCGAATCTAAGCCATACTAAGATAATGAGAAATGAGGAATGAGGAATTAGGAATGAATTAGGTTTCCTAACAGGCGGATCCTCTCAAAACATCGCGTAGCGATACCACCATTCCTAATTCCTAATTCCTAATTCCTCATTTCTCATTCCAAAACAATTTCTAATTAAAAAGGAGCAAATTATGACGATCATCCTGATCCGCACGCTGATCCTGTATTTCGTGGTCGTGTTTTCGATCCGGCTGATGGGGAAGCGGCAGCTGGGGGAATTGCAGCCGTCGGAGCTGGTCATCACGATCCTCGTGTCAAATATCGCGACGCTCTCGCTGGAGGACGTGGAGATCCCGCTGCTTCACGGCATTCTGCCCATTCTGGTGCTGGTCTGCCTGGAGGTTGTGATGTCGTGGCTGTCGCTGAAGTCCGTCACCGTCCGCCGCCTGGTCTCCGGCACCCCGAAGGTCATCATCCGAGACGGTCACATCGACCAGAAAATGCTCAAAGAATTGCGGTTTTCCGTGGACGACCTCATGACCGCCCTGCGAAGTGGAGGCGTCTTTGACGTGTCGGAGGTCCAGTACGCCATCGTGGAGACCAACGGGAGCGTCTCGGTCTCGCTGAAAAACGACTACCAGCCGGCACAGCGCGGCGACATCCGCATCACGCCGGAAAGCCTCGATCCTCCGCAGATCCTGATCGCCGACGGCGCCCTGCGTGAGAACGCCCTTGCCGCGATCGGGCAGGACAGGCGCTGGCTGGAGAGCGTCCTGCGCGTGAAGCGCATCCCGATGCAGGAGATTTTCCTGATGACGGCCGACCGGTCGCACTATCACATCATCCGGCGAGAGGGGAGGGATTCGGCTTGAAACGGTGTATTCTGAGCGTGGTGATCCTTGTTCTGCTGATCGTTTCGTGCATTGGCTCGCTGGTGCTGTTGCGCACGCAATGTGCGTGGTACGGGCATCTGGCTGACCAGACGGCGCAGGCGGCGGCTTCCGGTGACTGGGCGCTGGCGCTCGTGCGATTTGACGAAATGCAGGCAAACTGGGAGGAATTCCACAACACGACGGGCTTATTTCTGGACGGCGAAAAGCTGGACGCCATCCACGAGCATCTGATCTGTCTGCGCCCCCTGCTTGCCGACGCGCATCCGGAAACGACCTCCGAGCTCGAATCCATCCGCCGGCTGATCGACGGTCTGTACGAGGAGGAAATGCCGTATTTCTGGCATATTATGTGAATCGCAAAAAGCCGGACTGCACCCCTTACGCAGTCCGGTCGCTTTCTATTTCAGGGAATCTGTATCACCGGCTGGAACTGCCGTCCGTCCAGTGCATTTTGGATCGTTTCCGCCGTGCGCGAAAAATCCGCCACGAGAGAATTCGGCTTCGCAAATGCATTGTCCTGCCGCAGAGGGACGAAGTAATAATGCCGGGAATTCGCCAGAAGTCCGATGTTTTTGAGCGTGCCGGCAAGGGCATCGTTCGACGCGAGCGCCAGCACCACGGGCTTCCCGCCGCGCAGATGGGACTTCACCGCCATCGGCACCACCCCGTCCGTGATCGAGAGCGCCAGCTTTGCCGCCGTATTCGACGTGCAGGGAACGACTGCCATCACGTCTGTCAGATCCTTCGGGCCGAGCGGCTCCGCGTCCTCGATGTGTAGGATCGCCGGTCTGCCGCAGATCTGTTCAAGCCGCCGGAGATGCTCCTCCGCCTTGCCGAACCGCGTGGAAATGGTCGCGGCGTGTTCGGAGACGATCGGGATGAGCTGCGCGCCGAGGGACGTCAGGTATTCCGCCTGCGAGAACGCCTGCGCGAAGGTGCAGAAGGATCCGGTCACCGCGAATCCGATGCGGATGCCGTCAAGCCTCATCCTGCACACCCCCTCTCGTCGATGAGCTGGTGGATCGTCTGCGCGATGATCTCCCCGGCCGTCACGGGAGCCGTTTTTCCGGGAAGCGAAAGCGCCCAGACAACGCGCTTTCCGAGTTCGCCGGCAGCGTCGAGATCCACACCGCCCGGCTTGGACGCCAGATCCAGGACAAGCGCCTCCGGCTGCATCGCAGACAGCACCTCGCGCGTGATGACCTTCGCCGGGACCGTGTTGCAGAGAACATCAAATGCACCGGCTTCGATCTGCGGAAAATCGACCGCCCTGCACCCGAGCAGCTCCGCACGCGAACGGTCGGCAGGCTGCCTTGCGGCGACGGTGACGTCCGCGCCCAGGGCACGCAGGGTATACGCC
>JAFPXW010000398.1 GCA_017394565.1 Oscillospiraceae bacterium
AGTGTGGCGTGGTTTGCCTCGATGTTCATTTTGAAATCCTTGTCCAGACCGTACTTTCTCAGGAAGCCGATAACGGTGGCGGTGTCGAAATCGTACTGGTGCTTGGTCGGCTCCTTGGGCTTGGGCTCCACATAGAAATCGCCGGTGAAGCCGATGCTTCTGCCGTAGTCCTTGGCAAGCGTCATCAGGCGGGCCATATTGTCCAGCTCCAGTCCCATGTTGGTGTTGAGGAGCGTCTCATAGCCTTCTCTGCCGCCCCAGAACACATAGCCGTTGCCGCCAAGCTTGACGGTCGCTTCGATTGCCTTCTTGATCTGCGCTGCTGCGAATGCGAAGACATCCGCACTCGGGGACGTGCCGGCACCGTGCATATAACGCGGATGGTCAAAGCACTTTGCGGTGCCCCAGAGAAGCTTCTTGGAGGGATCTGCCTTCTGCTTTTCTGCGATGTAATCTACAACAACATCGAGCTTTTCATTGGTTTCTGCGAGGGAACCGTACTCCGGAGAGAGGTCACGGTCGTGGAAGCAGTAGTAGTCGATGGACAGCTTGTCCATGATCTCGAACGCAGCATCGACCTTCGCCTTTGCGCGTGCTTCCGGATCGGACTGTCCCCAGGTCTTGTCAGCCGTGCCGACACCGAACATATCCGTGCCGTCGCCGCCCATCGTGTGCCACCAAGAAAGCGCAAACTTGAGCTGCTCCTTCATGGGCTTGCCGGCAACGACCTCGTCCGGGTTGTAGTACTTGAAAGCCAGCGGATTGTCGGAACCCTTGCCCTCATACGGGATCTTGCCGATGTTCTGGAAAAATTCGCTCATAAGAACCTCCTGAAATTTTTATATTTTTCTATATCTGATCCGAAGCGGATGGCTCCGGCCGATTACCCTTCCTATGCGGAACTTCTTTTCTCTTTCTTTATATAAGCGTTTTTGATCTGGCTGTGGATCAGGTCGTTTCAAACAGATCCAGCGACTGGTTGGAAATGTCGAAGTACTGTTCCAGAATGGCGATGTAGTAACGGAACACGACCTTGCCGTTGTAAAGCATCACGTCACCCTCTGCCGGAACGCCGAGCGCTTCAAGATCGGCATCCGTCAGGGAGGAAAGCTCAACCGTGCGCAGATCGTCTACCTTCAGGCCAAGCTGGCGGAACGAGCGCTCGCCCATCTCATCAACGTGCATTGCTTCGTCGTCGATCCGCAGCACTTCTCTGTCCTCGTCTGTCAGGGGATAGGTCAGCTCATGGTATTCCGCCGGCGTCAGCGTAACAGACGTATCGTCGGGATAGTTGACCTGGTAAGCCGGACGCCCCAGCAGAGTCATCTGCTGATCGGAAAGTGTCACGGTAAAGTCCTTGGAGGCAAGCTCCTCGGTGATCTCCTGGCGGGACTTGGTCTCCCACTCGATGGTCACATCGTTATTCAGCGGACGCTCGATCTTGACATCGCGGGAGAGTCCCTTGACGTAGAAATCCACCAGACCAAAGTAGGAACGGTTCATCTCATTGCTATCGACGATGACCTTGGTCGAGCCGTTGGAGCTGTCCATGGTCTGCGTCACCTGGTAGCGGTAGATGCCGGACGGGGAGGTGCCGCTCTGCACGACAGTCGTCACGGTAGACGGTGCAAAGAGCGAGGTCGTCACAAAGTAGACCAGCGAGCCGATGAGATACATCAGCAGAATGATCGTACCCCAGATGGTTTTTCCGGTTTCGCTCATGCCGGAGAACAGCAGGATGATGACGCCCACCACAAACGGCGGCACCAGGATCCACCACTGACCGAAATAAAAGAGGATCGGACAGAGCATGGCGGGCAGGATCAGTACGCTGGAGAGTTTCGTCAGAATCGTGTTGCGCGTGTACAGCATCACGATCAGCGCGATGATGCTGATGAGCGACACCAGAATGCACGTCTGCCGCGAGTCACGCAGCAGGATGTCGTAAAAGATCGAAAAATACGAGAACCCGATCATAAATGCACAGTAAACGGCACTGAGAATCGACACAACACGTTTCGTCCATGGATTTTCTAAGAAGCGGTTCATATTTCCTATTCCTTTGCGCAGGGCAGGTGAGCTGCGGACTGCGCATCCTTTCTCTCTATAACATATATACAGTACTATTATACCATTAATTTCAAGGCTTGGCAAGGGGTTTGTGAAAATTTTTTGAGAAATAACAAACAGTTGAATTTTCTATGCCAAAAGCTGATTTTTTGACGGGATCAGCGGTAATGGGATTTCAGCGTAGTAATTCGGAAAAAATTTTTCAAAAGTGCTTGACAAATAGTAATTAGCGTGTTATAATATACTTGCAATAGATTTTTGCAACCAAAATAAACGAAATCCTGTGATCAAAAGTAAGTAGTCCGCAACACAGTATGCAGAGAGCCGGCGGCTGGTGGAAGTCCGGTATATATGCTGCGTGATGAATGGATTTGTGAGGAGCAACGGAGAACGTGATGCGTCAGCATTGTCAGTATCCTGCGCCGCATTCCCTGCGTTAACGGGGTAGGATATGAAAGTATCTGAAATGAGGAGTTTTTGCAAAAAAATAAGCAGAAAGCTCGAATCCGGGTGGCACCACGAGTCGATCGTCCCTGAATCTTACAGGGAAGGTTGGCTTTTTTTGTTGTCCCACGCTCATGACGGATCATTCGGACTGAAACCTCAGGAGGGATGAGTATGGATGAACGATGCTGCGCAGACACCGCTGAAAAGCAGAAAATAACAGGATGGGGACTGCTGTATCTGGCGATGACGAGGATCTTCACGGGAACCCTGCGTTCCATGACACGATCCATGCGGAAAAGCTGGTTTTTCTGGCGGAATCTGCGGAGAGCGAAGCCGTCACATTGGTGGACACAGGATATAGGGTGGATGCATCGGGCGTGTGTATGAACAGGCACGTCCCATGCGCAGGCAGAACGCAATTTAGGCAACCAAGCGAAACTGAAAGGATGACTAAGTATGGAAAAAATCGGAAGATTCGGCGATTTCGGCGGACAGTACGTTCCCGAAACAGTCATGAATGCGGTCACTGAGCTTCAGGAAGCGTATGACAAGTACAAGAACGATCCGGAATTCCTCAAGGAACTGCATGATCTGTACCACAACTACGCATTCCGTCCCTCGCTGCTGTACTATGCAGAAAAGATGACCAAGGATCTCGGCGGCGCGAAGATCTACATCAAGCGCGAGGATCTCAACCACACAGGCTCCCACAAGATCAACAACGCACTCGGTCAGGTACTGCTTGCCAAGAAAATGGGCAAGAAGCGCGTGATCGCTGAGACCGGCGCAGGTCAGCACGGCGTTGCGACCGCTACCATCTGCGCGTACTTCAATATGGAGTGCGAGGTCTACATGGGCCGCGAGGACATGGAGCGTCAGGCGCTCAATGTGTATCGTATGGAACTCCTCGGTGCCAAGGTCACCGGCGTTGACGCTGGTACGGCTACCCTGAAGGATGCCATCAACGAGGCAATGCGCGACTGGGCGACCAATATCGAAACCACCTTCTACTGCATCGGCTCTGTTATGGGCCCGCATCCGTACCCGACGATGGTCCGTGACTTCCAGAAGATCATCGGCGAGGAGGCAAAGCAGCAGATCCTCGCAGCTGAGGGCAGACTGCCGGATTGCGTCGTTGCCTGCGTCGGCGGAGGCTCTAATGCAATGGGCGTGTTATATGACTTCATCGGCGACAAGAGCGTTCGTCTGGTAGGCGCTGAGGCAGC
>JAFPXW010000399.1 GCA_017394565.1 Oscillospiraceae bacterium
CGCCAAGTGCCTGTGTCCTGCCGGAATGCATTTCGTGTGTGGCATCGAACTCGGCGAACCGGATGCGGATTTCGGGCTGGCGGAAAGTCTTTACAAGGACAAGCGGCTGGATTTCACCATTGCGTCTTTGCATGAATTGCAGGGGAAACTGGATTTCTACTTTCTTGACTATGCCAGGGAGAATGTGGAGGCCCTGCTGGAGCGCTATTTCCATGACCTGCTCGCCATCGCAAAGCATGGCTGGTACGATGTGCTGGGACATATCACTTACCCTCTGCGCTACATTGAGGGCGATGCCGGGATCCCGGTGGATATGGCGAAATACCGCGACTGTATCGCGGAGATCTTCAAAGCCGCCATTGCCGAGGGCAAGGGCATCGAGCTGAACACGTCCGGCTATCGGCAGACTTACGGAAAGCCGTTTCCGGATGCAGCGCTTCTGCGGCTGTACAAGGACCTCGGTGGTAAGATCTTGTCCCTCGGTTCGGATGCACACAAGCCAGTGGATGTTGCCGGCGGCATCGCGGAGGGCGCGGCACTCGCACAGGCTTGCGGATTTGACAAGGTCTGCTTCTTCGACCGCCACGAGCCGATGTTCCTTTCGTTGTCCTGATCAAAAAAATCGCCTGAAAACGGCGTTTTCATACAACTATCATCCGTAATTCAAGGAGGAATTATTATGAACGACCTGCTGAACCTGCTCAAACAGAACGCAAGACTGACCAATGCACAGCTTGCTGATATGCTCGGAACATCCGAAGCGGATGTCGCCGCCAAGATCGCTGATCTCGAAAAGCGCGGTGTGATCCGTGGTTATACTGCCATCGTCAACGAAGAACTCACCAACTCCACAGAGGTCGAAGCCCTCATTGAGCTGCGCGTCACCCCGAAGCACGATACTGGCTTCGACGACGTGGCCAAGACCATTATGATGTATGACGAGGTCGAGAGCGTGTCCCTCATGTCCGGTAAGTACGACCTCGCCCTCACCGTCAAGGGCAGAAGCCTGAAGGAAGTGGCGATGTTCGTTTCCCAGCGTCTTTCCGCGATGGAAGGCGTGCTGGCAACGGCGACTTCCTTTGTGCTGAAACGCTACAAGGAGAAGAACATCCTGATCGATGAGGAAGAACGTGACGAAAGGAGTATGTGGGGATGAATTATGATTCCGTTTTATCCGAACGTGTTGTCGGTCTGAAACCGTCCGGCATCCGACGTTTCTTTGATCTGGCGGCAACGATGGACGATGTCATTTCCCTCGGTGTCGGCGAACCGGATTTCTCCACACCGTGGAGCATCCGCCGCGAGGCAGTGGACGTTCTCGAACGCCGCAAGATCGTGTATACCGCGAATGCCGGCATGGCGGAACTGCGCAAGTCCATCGCAAAGTATCTGGAGCGTTCCATCCATACCTCCTACGATCCCGAGCATGAGATCGTTGTCACCGTCGGCGGCTCGGAAGCCATCGACATCGCCATCCGCAGCGTCATCAACCCCGGCGACGAGGTGCTGGTCGTTGAGCCGGCGTTCGTTTGCTATGAGCCGCTGGTGCGCATGGCTTGCGGTGTGCCGGTTTCCATCGCAACGAAGCCGGAAAATCACTTCAAACTCAAGCCGGAGGAACTCCGCGAGAAGATCACCGACAAGACCAAGCTCCTCATTCTCCCGTATCCGAACAACCCCACCGGTGCGATCATGACACGCGAGGATCTGGAAGCCAGTGCGGAGGTGCTGCGCGGCACGGACATTCTCGTACTGTCGGATGAGATCTACTGCGAGATGACCTACGGCGGCAAGCACTGCTCCATCGCCGAGATCGACGGGATGCAGGAACGCACCATCCTTGTCAACGGCTTCTCGAAGTCCTACGCCATGACCGGATGGCGGCTTGGTTACGTCTGCGCTCCGGCCCCCATCACCAAGCAGATCGTGAAGATCCACCAGTACATCATCATGAGTGCGCCGACCGTCAGCCAGTATGCGGCGATCGTTGCGCTCGAAGAATGCGACGAGGACGTCAAGCGCATGATCAAGGAATACAACCTGCGCCGCCGCTATCTCGTGGAGGCATTCAACCGCATCGGCATGACTTGCTTCAATCCGGAGGGCGCGTTCTATGTGTTCCCGTCGATCCAGTGTACGGGCATGACGAGTGAGGAATTCTGCGAAAAACTGCTCGAAGAAGAAAAGGTCGCAGTGGTGCCGGGCAATGCGTTCGGCGCGTGCGGTGAGGGATTTGTGCGCGTTTCGTATGCGTATTCGCTCAAGCACCTGATGACCGCGGTGGAGCGCATCACGCACTTCTTAGAGCGTCACGGTGGCAAGGCATGAGCCGCCGTCTGACGCTGCAATGTGCAGCAAAACTCAACCTTTCCCTCGATGTGACGGGAAAGCGTGAGGACGGTTATCACACGCTGGAGAGCATATTTCAGAGCGTGAATGTATATGATACGATAGAGCTGACCGCGGAGGAGGGCGATGGCATCTCCCTGTCCTGCGAAACACAGGGTGTTCCGTGCGACGAGCGCAATCTCGCGTGGAAAGCCGCACAGGCGATCCTCGACGAAAGCGGAAAACAGGCGAAGATCTCGATCTTCCTGAAAAAAGCCATCCCGTCCGGTGCCGGCATGGGCGGCGGTTCGTCCGATGCGGCAGGTGTGCTGTGGGGATTGAACCGGATGCTGGAGTGCGGATTTTCGGATGAAAAGCTCCGCGAGATCGGCGTGAAGCTCGGTGCGGACGTGCCGTTCATTTTGCTTGGCGGCATGGCGCTGGTGGAGGGCATCGGCGAGATCCTTAGACCGATGACACCGCTGCACGACCAGGTGAAGCTCGTCATCGTCAAAGGTACGGACAGTGTTTCCACGCCGGAGGCTTACAAGGCGATCGATGCGCTGGAGGGGCCTGTGCATCCGGATACCGCGGGTGCTGTGTGGGCAGTGGAAACGCAGGACACCGGGCTTCTGGCAGAGAAGTGCGCGAATCTGTTTGAAGCCGTGACGAATTGCCGCGATGTGAACCGCGCCAAGCGCCGGCTGATGGACATGGGCGCGATGTGTGCGGTCATGACCGGAAGCGGTGCGGCGGTATTCGGCATTTTCCCCGATGTACTGCCGGAATCGGAACTCGAATGCGTGGCAAGGACGCTGCGGCAGGAATTTGCATTCGCACAGGCGGCGCATCCGACGGCGGAGTCGTTCCGCATCCTCGAAGAAATCTGATGCCATGAACAGAAACAGGATCGCAGCACTCCTTCTGACCGGAGCGCTCCTGCCTTGTTTCGGGCAGGAATTGACGGCGGCGGCAGTTTCCATGCGGCTGCCGGATGCGCCGGTCGTGTCCGAACCGTCGCAGAAAACCGTGCTTCCCACGTCCTACGATATGCGCAAAGCCGGTCTGACCACGCGCGTCGGGCAGCAGGGCGGCTATGGGATGTGCTGGAGCTTTGCAAGCCTTGCATCGCTGGAAAGTACGCTGATCCGCCAAAAACCGGACATCGACCTGTCGGAATGGAGTCTGGCGTATTATACTTATGCGTCCGAATTCGGGTTTTCGGGTGACAGGGACATCACGACGTCGCAGGCGCTGCAGATGGGCGGAAACTTCTATGTGACCGCACCGATGATGACCGGCTGGCTGGCACCTGTGGCGGAAGCGGACTGCCCGTTCGGTGACATGACTGCACTCGATCCGGACATGACGGCGGAAACCCTCCGGTCCCAGGCGGTCTGGCACGTCACCGATGCGGAAATGATCCTATACGATATCGACGCCGACATTACCGATGCACAGCGCATCGCCGTCAAGCAGTCGGTCTATGACGGACAGGCGGTGGCGATGAGCCTCTACAACCTGACGAGCGCCTACAATGCCGGCGCCAGGGCATTTTACAATGCCGGAAATCAGCGGCGCGGCGGGAATTATCACGCGGTGACGATCGTCGGGTGGGATGATGCCTTTTCTGCCGACAACTTCCTGACGGCACCGCCGGCGGACGGGGCGTTCCTCTGCAAAAACAGCTGGGGGACGATGTGGGGCGACGCCGGGTATTTCTGGGTGTCGTACTACGATCCGACCATCGTGGAGCTGTACACCATCCGCGGCGAATCGACAAACCGTCACACCGGACAGATCGCATATGATGATTTTGGCTTCTGGTCGGCGTTTTCGGATGCGGACGAGGAAACTTCCGCATATATGGCGAATGTGTTCACCGCGCCGGAAGATACCTGCGTTTCGGCAGTCATGTTCGCGACGGCGGTGCCGGGGGATGACTACACGATCCGCATTTACGGCGATCTTTCGGATGAAACCGATCCCACCAGCGGCACACTCCTGACAAGCGTCAAAGGCAGCGCGGAGCTGACCGGATACCACACAGTCGCTCTCGACGAACCGGTCTTCCTCAAGGCAGGACAGAAATTCTCGATTTCCGTCCATTGTTCGGGGGAATCCGGACAGCACCTCACCTGCGAGGCGTACTCGCGCATGACGACGGAGCACACGGACGGTACGGTCGATGTCAATGAGAGCCTGCTCGCGGAAGCCGCGATATTGCGCGATTTTCACGAGGGAGAGAGCTTCTACAGCCCTGACGGGAAACATTGGAAGGATGTGTTCCATGAGGACGCGCAGGAGGAAACGGAAACCGATCCGGAAACAGGCGATATTTCGTCGTTTTACGGTCGGATGGGAAATGTCTGCGTCCGCGCACTCACGCAGGAGATCGGGCGTGTAATCTTTTCGGACGACACAGAGGAGATCCCGTCCGGTACGCAGATCACGCTGTCGTGCCCGGGTGCGGAGGAGATCTGGTACAGCACGAACGGTGCGGAGTTCGGCTTGTATACGCAGCCGATCACGATCGATGCCGATACAGAACTGAGTGCGTATGCCGTGATGAACGGCACAGCGCAGACCATGCAGACACAGCGCTACAAACTGCGTGCGGCACAGCTTTCGAGCGTGCTGCGGACGGACACGGGCGCGTATCTGGATTTCACGGACATCGGCGAAAACTGCCGGACTGCCATCTGCACGAATGTCGGGCAGGATCTGACGCTGCTGCCGATCACAACGGGTGAGATCACCTGTGATCTTGCGGAATTGGCATCCGGCGAGCGCACGGCCGTTCCGGTGGAGGGCGAATCATGCGTGACACTGCACGTTTCTGAGGACGGGATGCAGGAGAGTACGTATGTCATTTACCTCACGGATGTGATCCGCGGAAATGTCAACCTCGACGGCGCTGTCAATGCCGTGGATGCGGCGGAAGTGCTGGTCTATGCCGCCCAGAAGGGCGCAGGTGCGGCGCAGGCGCAGGATACGGCATGGCGTGACCGTGCGGATTGCGACCGCGACGGGGAGGTCAATGCCGCCGATGCAGCGTGGATCTTGCAAACGGCTGCGGAGAATGGTGCGAATTAGGGTGTGTTGACACTAAGCCTAAAACGCACCCTAAACAGAAACAAAGGAGAATGTAGGAATTATGTTATATGAGATCATAACCGAAAGTCAGGTGCCGTACCTCATTTCGGGTGCGGCGGCATTTCTGCTGACGCTGTTCGGGCTGGTGTTCGGGCGGAAATTCCTCCCGAAGGATCAGGGACGTGAATTCGCCGTCAACGGCGCCCTTTCCAGGGGCAAGGCCCGCGGCGCAGGTCTGATCCTCATCATTGCACTGATCGTGGCAGGCGTGCTGTTCATTCCGCTGTCGCTCGAATATGTCATCTATTTTGCGGCGCTGTTCTTTGAGATGCTCTCCGGCTATCTCGACGACGCCTCCGAAAAACCGTGGGGCGAAGCCATCAAGGGTGTGATCGACTTCGTGATCGCCATTGCGGTTTCGGTGACGGTGTATCTGTTCCACGGCGGCGATGTGAGCCTTGCCATCCTCGGCGTGAGCTTCACGATGCCGGCATGGCTGTATATCCTTCTAGGTGTCATCCTCATCTGGGCAAGCATCAATGTTACCAACTGTGCTGACGGTGTAGACGGACTCTGCACGAGCCTGAGCATGGTCACATTGGCTTCGTCCATGGTATTGCTGATGATGTTCGGCGGTGCGCTGGGGTATGCGTTCGGACAGCCGGATGCAGGAATGGGTGCAGCAGGCTATCTCGTCTGGATGAGCCTGTTCGTGCTGGCGGCGTATCTGTGGTTCAACTGCTCGCCGAGCAGTATGCTGATGGGAGATGCCGGTTCGCGTGCGCTGGGGCTGCTCATTGCGCTGGCGTTCATGATGACGGGCGATCCGTTCCTGTTCATCCCGTGTGCGCTGCTGCTCATCATCGACGGCGGTCTGGGACTGGTCAAGCTGACAGTCCTGCGTGTGACGCCGTTCAAGAACTTCATGAAGAACATCCGCACCCCCATCCACGACCACGCCCGCAAGAACAAGGGCTGGAGCGATACGCAGGTCGTGACAAGATTCACGCTGCTGCAAATGCTGCTTTCCGTCGCAACGGTCATGCTGGCGGCAGTGGGAACGTTTGAGGTCTGAGGTTAGTGCGTAGTTGCAGTGTCCACTTCACGGACGGAGTTGAATAAAGATAAATTTAAAAGCTCACAGTAAATGGGAGAATCTCCCGAAACTGTGAGCTTTTTTAATTGTAATCTGGGGCTTGGGGCGAAGCCCCATTTTAAAATGCGCCGCAAGGCGCACCTTAACTACGCACTACGCACCACGAACTACGCACTATAAAGCGCTTCGCTGCGTTATCTCGCTCCCTTTCGCAGGATGACTGCGGTGAAGGTTTTTACCATCAGTTTCAGGTCAAGCCCGATGCTGCGGTTCTGGATGTATTCAATGTCGCTGCCCACCCATTCCTCGAACGGCATATCGCTTCGGCCTTCCGTCTGGCAGATGCAGGACAGACCGCCCTTCACCAGCAGGCGATCCATGTGCTCCGGTGTGTACAGCACCACCTCGCGCGGAAGCGGCGGACGCGGCCCGATGATGGACATATCGCCCTTGAAGACGTTGACAAATTGCGGCAATTCGTCGAGTGAGGTCTTGCGGATGAATTTTCCGATCTTTGTGATGCGCGGATCGTCGTCTGCCTTGAAGGCGAGTCCGTCGCTCTGGTTTTCCTTCTGGACCTCCGCAAAGCGGGCTTCCGCATCCATGCACATCGAACGGAGCTTATACATCTTGAAGGGCTTGCCGCGTTCCGTCAGGCGTACCTGCGAGAAGATCGGACTGCCCTTGTCGTCAAAATAGATGATCAGCATCAGGATGCACAGCGGAATGGCTAAGAGCAGCAGCGCCAGCCCGGATGCCAGTATATCAAATGCACGCTTGCAGAAACGGTAAAAAGCACCGCCTGCCGGTGTAATGTGTGATTCCTTCAGTGTTTCTTCCACGCCGGAACAGAGAAGTCCCATCGCGCGTTCGTCAAAATCCAGAATGGGGTAGCTGGTCACGCCTTCCTTGTTGTCCTTCATCTGCCGAAGCGTCACTTCGGTAATGTCGTCCTCCGACAAGGTCGGCTTGTGAGGTTTCGTGGAAACCGCCATCCCTTTCCCTCCTTATCTTTCTTTACGATGCACTGTCCGCGCTCCGGTGGAAACTACGGAACAGCGATCTGTTTTCTGTATGATGCATTCTATGCATCCGGAGCCGGAACTGCTCCCGAAATCTTTCTTATCCATATGCGCCGGCATCACGTCAGCACGCGCCAGCACCGATAGGCTGCATAACATTCGCCGGCCGTCAGCAGGATCCCGGTCAGGATGGCGAATGGCTCGCTGAAAAGTCCCTGCGAGGCATTCCCGATGCAATGCAGGAGCATCGCAAGAGGGACGAGGCATTTCGCCCTGCCGGTACGGATGCCGTAAAAAATCAGCAGCGTCAGCGCCGCCGTCCCCAATGCGCCGGTCGTGACCGTCAGAAGCGCAAACCAGAAAATATCCGGTGCGGCACGATCCGTTCCGATCAGGCCAAGGCAGGAGATGCCGGCACCGATCTCCTCAAAGGCAGCGTGTCCGATGCCGTAGCTCACCGCGTCCTGCCGGCGGTCGCATGATGGCAGCAGATAGCGCAGGACGAGGAATTTCGCGCCTTCCTCCAGGATGCCGTACAGGATCCCCTGGCTGAGGTAATAGGCAATGAAATTTTCCTGACTGAAATTGCTGCGGATGAAGCCGCCGAAGATGAACACCGGAAAGCAGACCACCAGTGCCGTGAGCGCCGGATAGAACCGTGCACCGGTTTTCCGATGCCAGAAATACAGCAGAAGCGGCATCCCGGACAGCCGTAGGATGCCTGCGAGCAGACAGCTCAGATCCCGCATGAGCGTCGGGGATCAGAACTTGACGCTCGGTCGGTTGAGGTGGATCTTCGGCTTTTTTACAAGCTCCTCAAACTGCCGGAGCGCACGGGACAGCCCCGCGACCGGAAGTCCGACCACATTGAAATAATCGCCCTCAATGCCCTGCACGAGCAGCGAACCCTTGCCCTGGATGCCGTAGGCGCCGGCTTTGTCGAACGGCTCACCGGTGTCGAGGTAACGTTCGATCTCCGCATCGCTCAGCGGATAGAAGGTCACGAGCGTCTCTGTTGTGAACACGGTCGTCTGCGTGCCGTAATACAGGGACGTGCCCGTCAGGACGGAATGTGTTTCGCCGGAGAGCGCCCGCAGCATCCGGTGGGCATCCTCGCGGTCCTTCGGCTTGCCCATGATCTCGTCGCCGAGCAGGACGATGGTGTCGCAGCCGATGACGATCTGGTCGGGGAAGATCTGGGCAGCCGTGTGCGCCTTGAGGTCGGCGAGGTAGGCGGCCGCCATTTCGACCGGCATCCCGGCAGGGAGCGTTTCGTCCGCGTCCACGGAATGGACGATGAAATCATCGGTGATGAGCGACAGCAGCTCCTTGCGGCGCGGCGAACCGGAGGCGAGGATCAGGCTCATTTCAGCAGCTCCTTCGGATCGTAGTCGGGTGTGAGGACGAGATGCGCGTTCTCAGCGACCTCCGTGCGGTACTGCTCCTGCCATTCCTCCGGCGTGAAATCCTCGACGGAAACGGAAATATGAGTCGGGTTGCAGCCGATGGCATCGACCAGTGCGGCAGCTAATTTTTCGGCAGCAGCGGCTTTTTGTGCGTCGGTGCGGCCTTTGAGCATTTTCAGAGTGATATGCGGCATATCAAAACTTCCTTTCGTGTGATCCCTGTGCAAACAAGGTCTATCTTCTATTCTACCATATTTCAATGGAAATTGCAAGTACTTTTGTGAGGGAAACACGGAAATCAATTTTTG
The DNA here is from genome assembly GCA_017394565.1 of Oscillospiraceae bacterium. Classification (GTDB taxonomy): domain Bacteria; phylum Bacillota; class Clostridia; order Oscillospirales; family Ruminococcaceae; genus UBA3855. Next base: position 9,257 of record JAFPXW010000399.1, read on the forward strand.
GGGCTTCTGTTAAGAGAAAAGGCGCGTTTCTTTCCCCCCACCCCCCGCCCCTCCCCACGGTGGGGGATATTGGTGGTGGGTGCTGCGCACCCTCCACCCACTTGCCTTGAACATTTTATACAACATCTGCATGGATTCTCTTAAAAATTGATTTCCGTGTGAGGGAAATGCGGGGGCAGAAAAATAACCGCCCGAAGCGACAGGAAAGCGCTTCGGACGGTCATGCTTTGGGCTTGGCTCGTATCAGTTGTTCGCCGCACGGAAGGCAGGCGATGCGGTCTGGAGATGCTCCAGTTCGGTGATCTGCTCTGCAAGCTCGCGGAAAACCGGCGCAGCAGCGTCGTTTCCGTAGCCGCCGTCCTCCGCCAGCACCGTGACGGCGTAACGCGGCTTGTCGATCGGAAAATAGCCCGTGATCCAGCCGTGGCAGTATTCCACACCGTTCTCATCGTACCGTCCGGTCTGCGCGGTCGAGGTCTTTCCGGCGGCAAAGACATTCGACGGCGCGGCGTTCGACTTCTCGTTGGCATTGACGGCGGCGATCATCAGGTCTTGCAGAAAGTACGCCGTTTTCCGGTCGATGGGGTAGGCGCAGCGCGGCTCGCGTTCCTCCGTGAGCTGTGTCCCGTCCGCCGTGAAGCCCCGGATCAGGCTGGCAATGGGCATTTTTCCGTTGTTTGCGATGGCACAGGTCATCTGCGTCACCTGCAATGGCGTGGCGGTCAGCTTGCCCTGTCCGAAGCAGAAATTCGCCATTTCTGCCGGAAGCGTCAGGTCGTCCGGTGTGGGGAGCGTGCCGCTTTGCGAGAGGATGCTTTTCGTCAGTGCAAATTGCGTCCCGAAGCCGAACAGCTGCGCCGTTTCGCGCATTCCCGCCGGATCGAGCCGCGTGCTGAGTTCGATGAAGTAGCTGTTGCACGAGTAGATCATGGCGCGTTTCATATCGACAACGCCGTGGCCGTTGTGGTCGTGACAGCGGAATGTCTGACCGCTGATCTCGGTGGTTCCGGTACATTCCGTGATGAAGTGCGTCCGGTACTGGCGGTATGCGGCGGCGCTGGTCACAAGCTTGAAGATCGAACCGACACTGTAGGGGCACAGGCAGCGGTTGATGAGAGGCGCATTCTCATCCGAGATCGCGCTCCCCAGCGCATCCGGCGCATACGTCGGAAAGCTTGCCATGGCAAGGAGTTCGCCGGTCTGCACATCCATGACGACGATGGCGCCTTTTTCGAGGGGCTGTGCTTCGCAAAGCGCCTGGATGCGTGCATCCAGTGTCGTGACAACGCCGCCGTTGCGGTTCTGGACGCTCTGTACAACGGGCGGCACACCGGCAAGGGCTTTTCCGCGTGCATCGACGGTGTAAGTGATCTGCGCCGGATCCTCCGCGCCGCGCAGGAGGTCGTCAAAATCGCTCTCAAGCCCGGTCACGCCGACGTTTTCGAGGGTGTAGCCGAGGACGTGCTGCGCGAGGTGATGCCCCTGACCGCGGTCGGGGACGGTGAGCAGGTGAACGCCGGGGCAGGGGATCTCCGGCGTGTCCACGCGGCAGAGAAACGGCCTGCCGGTGCGGAGGGCTTCGAGGACGGGCTGCATTTCGAGGGTGTGCGGCAGAATGGCGCCGACTGTTTCCGGCGTGGGGACAGCAGATGCAAACCAGCACGACTGTGCATTGACAAGCGGCGTGAAATTGCGGTCGTAGATCGTCCCCTGCGCATATCCGGCAGTCAGCGTGGTCTGGCTTTGGCGGATGGATGCCGCGAGATACTGCGAACCGCGCATCAAGAGCGTGAGGTAGAAGATCAGCAGAAAAAAGCAGAGCATCAGGAAGCCTGCGACGGAATACAAGCGTCTGTGGATTGGCATAGTGTTTCCTCCGGTTCTGGTCGGGCGAGTGGGAGAACGCCTATTACCCATTATAAATGTATAAGCGTATAAGCAATTGCTTGTTTTGCTTGTTTTCCGGTGCGGAACACCCAAAAAGCCAAACAACCACTCCCACCTGTATCCAGTATGGGAATGGCTGTCCGAAATTATACCA
>JAFPXW010000400.1 GCA_017394565.1 Oscillospiraceae bacterium
ACCACTTGGCTATAGCGCCATAATTGGAGCGGATTACGAGGCTCGAACTCGCTACCTCCACCTTGGCAAGGTGGCGCTCTACCAGATGAGCTAAATCCGCAATTGGCGACCCGGATGAGACTCGAACTCACGACCTCCGCCGTGACAGGGCGGCGTTCTAACCAACTGAACTACCGGGCCAATGGTGGGGACTACAGGGCTCGAACCTGTGACCCTCTGCTTGTAAGGCAGATGCTCTCCCAGCTGAGCTAAACCCCCACCGGTTTTTGGTTTGTCGTCATGTCTTATCTCCTGACGACTATATTATTATAACACATGATCCCCGTTTTGTCAAGGGTTTTTTCAAAAAAATTTTGAATTTTTTAAAAAAAGTTGTAAACGGCGATTCTGCGTAGTTTCTGGCACAAAAAATCTCCCCCCAGAAGCCTGAGAGGAGAATTTTTTTGAAAAACCATCAGATGTAGTACAGTCTGTTGCCACCGTCGCGCTTGGCTGCGTGGAGGGCGGTGTCCAGGCGGCTCAGAACGGTGGCGGTGTCCACGTTCTCGCTCGGCAGGATGTGAGCCAGGCTGCCGGAAACCGTGCTGGCGATCATCATGCCGGATACCTGCGTGTTACTGCCGATGTTCTGGCGCACCTGCTCTGCCAGGGACTTGACCTGCATATCGGTCAGGCTGTCATTGAAGATCAGGCAGAACTCGTTGCCGTAGATGTTGAACAGCTCTGCGCTGTCGGCAAACATCGCCTTCAGGCGGTCAGAAACCGCGATCAGGTACTCGTCGCCGCACTCGTAGCCGTACTGGTCATTGACCATACGGAAGTTGTCGATGTCGAACACCGCAATGTAGAACTGGCGCTTGCCGACAACGTCCGCCAGGTACTTCTCCAGACCGTAGCGGTTGCGCAGACCGGTCAGGATGTTGGTATGTGCGGAATCCATGAGCTTCTGACGGGAAGCGACCAGACGATCGGATGCTTCCTCCAGCTCCTCTTCCTTGAGCTGGATCTCCTCGGTCTTGCGGATCTGCGCACGTCCTGCGAAGAACAGTGCGATGACGCCGGCGATGGTCAGAAGGATCATGGAGGACTGTGCCAGACCGTGTGTCATGGTCGCGCGGAAGGTATCCTTGTCGATGCCGGCGGAGCCTGCCTCAACCGTCGCTGCGAGCATTTCCTCTGCGGTCGCCTTCAGCGGCTCGATCTCCTGGGAATAGATGGAGAGTGCGCTCTCGTAGCGTGCGGAGATCAGCGTCTCGCCGACCTCGTTCATCTTACGCTCGTAGGCCTGAAGCGCGAAATTCGCGTGGGCATAGCGGCGCGCCTCGATCGCATCGCCTGCGACCATCGGCTCGTAGTAAGCCTTGATCATATTCAGGTACTCAAACTGCTCCTGGATCTTGGCAACATTGGACTCGTCGCCCATGCCGGCAACGAGCAGCATGGTATTTTCGTTGATCTCTGCGATGGTATCGTTCATCTGGCTGACGCAGTCCATCTTGCCCATGATGTTGGAATACACATGGCGTGTCTGGACGTAGACCGCATTCTCGACCACGAGGAAGAGCGCGATGAAGACGATCACGATCACGCCGGCGATACCGTAGAATCTACCGATTCGTCTCTGTTCAGTCATTCGTAGTCACCCCCGTCGTTACTGCCTGGTTCGGATCGATCAGGAACTGGATATCCGGATCGTTCATATTGTCGATGGTAATGAGCGTAGCGCCCGTATCGACCGTCGGCTGGATCTCCTGATTCGTCAGTGTCTTGTAGACATAGCGAACGCCGAAATAGCCCATGTTATAGGGGTTCTGTGCGATGACGCCGTCGAGAACGCCGTTGATGAGGTACTCATCTGCGCCCTCGAAGTAGTCGAAGCCGACCAGCTGTACCTTGCCGGAAACGCCCAGCTCCTCGATCGCCTGGCAAGCACCGACCGTACCGGGCTGGTTGGTGGCATAGATCAGCTTGATATCGGGATTCTCACGAATGAGCTGGATGGTCGCCTCACGGGAAAGCTGCACGTCTGCGTTTGCGACCTTGGTGTCGATGACGTGGATATTCGGGTAGCCCAGAGAAGCAGCGATGTTCTCGCTGTCGGACATTTTCTGCTTGGCATCATCCGGAACGCCGCGCGGAAATTCGCCGTCCTGCGGTGCGCCGTCCGGAACGACCTCCGGCGCCGTGCCCTCTGCCGGAGCCTCAGAAGCAGCCGCATCGCTCGGCTGATCCTTCATGCTCACGCGGATGCCCTTCTGTGTGCCAGCCAGCTCATCGGTAAAGCCGCTGACACGCTCCACAGCGGTCTGTGCCGTTGCATTATGGGAAATGATCGCCACATCGCCGGTCTCGCCGATCAGCTGTGCCGCATAGCGGGCAGCGATGGCGCCTGCTGCGTAATTCTGCGTACTGATGCAGGAAAGTCTGCCCTCGTAGCTGACATCGGAGTCGATGGTGATGACGGGGATGCCGGCTTCGGTCGCACGGGCGAGGGATTCATTGAGAGCATCCATATCCAGCGCAGCGATAACGATGCCCTTGGTCCCACTGTCGATCGCCTCCTCGACCATCTGGATCTGCACATCGAGCATATCCTCGGTTTCGGGTGCTTCGTAAATGACGGTGATACCCTCCTCCTCGCCGGCTTCCATCGCGGCGTTCTTGACGGTATCCCAGTAAGGATCCTGACTCTTGGTGATCACGTGAATGACAGTCCCCTCAGGTACGGCCGCATACATTTCCTGACTGGAAGATCGCGAGCAACCCGTCAGCGCCAGAAGCGAAACCGCACACAAGCCTGCCAGAACACGATTCAGGTGTCGTTTCATGTCTGATTCTCCTCTTTATTAAATTTTTGTGCAGATTGGCACAATATATTTTCATTATAGCATAAACCGTAGGATTTTGCAAGCGCGTAATTTCACAAAATATACACAAAGTTTTGGTATATTTCAACGAGATTTCCACAGAAAGGAAAGGGAAGGGGGCTTTATTTGCAGGGGGGCTGCCCCCTAAAAATAGAAAAAATAATAGCCCCCTCCCCTCTGGGGAGGGGGTTGGGGGCGCAATGCTAACAACTTTAGCGCTTGCCGCAAGGCATAGCAGGGTGCAGGGCGACTCCCCACGGGGTGGGGAGATGCTGAGCATCGCGAAGCAGAGGGGACGGGGCGTTCGCCGCAGCCCCCTGCAAAAAAAGCCCCCT
>JAFPXW010000401.1 GCA_017394565.1 Oscillospiraceae bacterium
GACTTCTCCCCACCGCTGACGGACGGCACGGATGCGATCAAAGAAGCGCTCGAAACGGTACGCCTTGCACCCTCCGCCGTCAACAAGCAGCCGTGGCGCATCGTGCGCACCGGGGAGGCGTATCATTTCTTTGAGAAGCACAGCAAGGGCTATGTTTCGGAGAAATCTGGCGATATGCAGAAGATCGACATCGGCATCGCGCTGTGCCATTTCATGCGAATGACAGGCGGAAGCCTCACCCTCACCGATCCGCGCCTCACACTTCCGGCAGATACGGAGTACATCGCAACGGTGACGGTCTGACGGCTTTCCACAAATTTCTGACAGCTCCTGCCCTCTTTCCCATCCCCCCCGGGAAAGAGGGATTTTTGCGTCTGTTTGGAGTGCTTTGATAGCAATATTTTAAACCTGACACATCAAATTAGTATCATTTGCAATAAATATGCTCATTTTCAGCATTGCACTCTTTTTGAATATGTGATATACTATAATCAGTTCACAAATCGTTAAAGATAGATAAAAATATATCAAAAGCAAAACTTCAGGAGGGGTTCTTATGAAGAAAAACAGAAAGCGTCTGCTTTCCGCGGCGGTATCAGCTGCCATGTGCCTGTCCGCGTGGGGCAGCACCATGCCGGCGATCACGGCAAGCGCACTCACCGCCAACAACACGAATTACAACAAATCCGCATCGAATGTCGTCGAGTTCCTCGACCGCGGCATCTCTGCCGTCGGGACAGGCTCGGGAATGCTCGTCAGCTGGCGGTTTCTCGCATCCGATCCGGACGATGCCGTGTTCAAGCTCTACCGCGACGGCACGCTCGTCTACACTTCGACCGAAAAGGACAACGATTACTCCAAGGGTGCGACCTGCTTCCTCGATGCAGGCGGCACGGGTGCTTCCTCGTACAAGGTCGAGTGCTACAGCGGCGAGCGCAGGATCTCCAGCGATACCTGCCGCATCCAGTCCTCGAATGCGTATTTCGATGTGAAGCTTGACCGCCCCGGCAGCAATTACACGCCGAACGATATGTCCGTCGGCGACGTGGACGGTGACGGTCAGTACGAATTGTTCGTCAAGTGGGATCCGTCCGACTCCAAGGACAATTCCCAGAAGGGCAAGACCAGCAATGTGTTCATCGACTGCTACACCCTGGAGGGCAAGAAGCTCTGGCGCATCGACCTCGGCGTGAATATCCGCGCAGGTGCGCATTATACGCAGTTCTTTGTCGCCGACTTCGACCTCGACGGCAAGTGCGAAATGACCTGCAAGACCGCTGACGGCACCAAGGACGGCACCGGCAAGGTCATCGGTGACGCATCCAAGGACTACCGCAATTCCAGTGGTTACGTCCTCTCCGGTCCGGAGTACTACACCCTGTTCGACTGTCAGACCGGTGCGGCGCTGGATACGGTCAATTACGAACCGGCACGCGGCACAGTTTCTTCGTGGGGCGACAGCTACGGCAACCGCGTGGATCGCTTCTGGGGTACGGTGGCTTACCTCGACGGTGTGCATCCGAGCGTTGTCACCGGACGCGGCTACTACACCCGGCTGACCGCAACGGCTTACTCCGTGGAAAACAAGAAGCTCAAAAAACTCTGGATGTACGATTCCGGCAACTCGAATGCCTCCACCAATGCCTACGGCGACGGCAACCACAATTCCATGGCGGCCGATGTGGACGGCGACGGCAATCAGGAGATCATCACCGGCGCCGCAATTCTCGACGACAACGGCACGCTGTACTACACCACCAATCAGGGACACGGCGATGCGATGCACGTCGGCGACCTCGATCCGACCAATCCCGGCACGGAGGTCTGGATCTGCCACGAGGAAAAAGCCTCCGGCTACGGTGTCACGCTCTACGATGCCGACCAGAAAAAGCAGATCTTCCACAACAACGGCGCCGGCGACACCGGCAGATGCTGCGCGGACAATGTCTGGGCAGGCAATCCCGGTGCGGAACTCTGGGGCAACAAGGAATCCGACGGTTCGACACCCGTCAAAGATGTCAAGGGCAATACCATCGACTGCCGCAGACCTGCGATCAATTTCCTGAGCTACTGGGACGGCGACCTGGAACGCGAGATCCTCGACGGCTACACCGACTCCCCTGCCACCATCTCGAAGATGACCGGCGATCCCGGAAAGACCACCATCACCAATCTCCTGACGACCGACGGCTTCTACACCTGCAACACCACCAAGGGCACGCCCTGCCTGTCCGCGGATATGTTCGGCGACTGGCGTGAGGAACTGATCGTGCGTGCGGCTTCCGGCGATGCGATCCGCATCTATGCAACGCCCTACGACACGAATTACCGCATCCAGTGCCTGATGCACGATCCGCAGTACAGAACGCAGGTTTCCGCGCAGAATACGGCTTACAACCAGCCGCCGCACACGAGCTTCTTCCTCGGCACGGGCTACGACATCCCCGCACGTCCTGCCTGCACCGTCAACACCGGCAAGAACGGCAAGGCCGGCGCATCCATCGACACGACGCACACTTACCGTCTGCGCAATGTCAATTCCGGTCTGTATCTGGAGGTCGCTGACGCAGCGGCTGCCAACGGCACAAATGTCCAGCAGGGCACGACCGGAGGCACGCTCTGGACGGTTGCCGATGCCGGCAGCGGTTACTATTATCTGTATTCCACGCTCGGCGACGGCAAGACGTATCTGCTTGACATCGACTACGGCAAGACCGAAAACGGCACCAATATCGGCATCTGGGGCAACACCGACAGCGATGCCCAGCTGTTCAAGTTCGTGGACAACGGCGACGGTTCGTATACCCTCTGCACCAAGGTCACCGGCGACGA
>JAFPXW010000402.1 GCA_017394565.1 Oscillospiraceae bacterium
CAGTGAAAGTCAATTCTCCTTCAGTGCGACAAACGGCACACCTTGTTCCTCCGCATACGTCTGCACGTCAGACTTCGCGTAGCCGTGCAGTGTCGTCTTTTCTTTATCGAATGCATCGGAGTCGATCTCGATTTCCTTGCTCAGGATCGTGACCGATTCGATATCGCACGGACTGAGCCGTTTACTAAACGTGATCTTTTTCGTTCGTTCCGGCAGTGTGAGGGATTTGAGCGTTTTGATATAATTGAACGCATCCCTGCTGATCGTCAGGTCATCCACGCCATAGGGAGCAAATGTCACGCTGTCGATCAGGCAATAGGCGAACGCATTGGAACCGATGTAGGTGACAGAATTCGGGATGGTCAGAGTGGTGATCTTCGTGTTGTAGAATGCTTCATCTCCGATGTATTTCACACCCGATCCGAGTTCCAGATGCTTCAGGTTTTTGCATCCGGCAAACGCATGAGCTTCGATCCGTTCCACAGACTGCGGAACGATCAGCTCCGTGAGGGAAGCATTTGTCCGTGAACAGCCTTCACACAGGGTAGTGATGCCCTCCTTGATGACATAGTCCGTCTTGCCCTCAGGAATATAGATCAGCTTCTTGCCGTCTTTGGAGAGGATCGCGCCGTCATCGCTGATGTAGGATCTGTTCCCCTCTCCGATCGTGATCCGTTTCAGGGAGGAGCAGCCATAGAATACCATGTCGAACCGATCATCCACACCGCCGATCATAATGATATTTTCCGGAATATCGATCGATTCCAGACTGGAACAATCCGCAAAGACGCCCGGCTCGATCCAGGCGATCGTCGAAGGAAGCTCTATGTCCTTCATTGAGGTGCAGTCGCTGAACAGACCGTGGTCCAGAAGCGTGATACCTTCCTCGACCTTGACCTTTGTGATCTGCTCGTTCGCGCCCAACGGCGAAACAGGGGAGATGTCGATTCCCGCCTTATCCGGCAGAGCCGCCTCGGCGCTGGAGGAATACCGCCATGTGGAGCCTTTTCCGAACACCTTCAGCAATCCGTTGCCATCGAGGGTATAGTAGACGTTATCGCCGCACTGACCACTCTCGATGATGGTTTCACTGTTGTCCAGAACGCCGAGCATACAGTACGCCTTGACGGTTTTGTCACCATGCGTGATGGAAGCGGTGATCCGCACGCCGCCTTCGCCGACCGCAGTCACAACGCCGTCCTTGACGGTAGCAACCGTCGTATCCGAGGATTCCCACTGTACTCTCTGCACCTTCGGTGTCGTGGTCGCCTCCAGCGTCAGCTGGTCGCCGAGGAACATGGTCGCCGGCGCTTCCGAAAGTGTGATGGTGCGCTCGACACTGTCATCCTCGATCAGCTCGCTGAGCTTCGGGATGCCGCAGCCAAAGACCGGATCCTTGCCCGCATCGCCAAGATCCTGACAGATCTCCTTGAGGCGCGACTCGACCTCTGCCGGTGTTGCCTGCGGATCTGCCATCTTGATCATCGCAGCCGCTGCCGCAATGTGCGGTGTGGCCATGGACGTGCCGTTCAGGTTCTTGTAGGAACCGCCGGGGATGCAGCTCTTGATGTTCACGCCCGGCGCGATGACATCCACGCTGTTTCCGGTATTGGTGAACGTCGCCGCCCGCAGGTTGCCGTCACACGCACCGACGACGATGCAATTGTCGATGTGGGCAGGGCAGTAATGGACTGTATTGCTCGCATGGTTGCCTGCTGCCGCGACGACGGTCACGCCGTGCCGCACAGCATAATTGATCGCATCATCAATGAAGCAGGAGCAGCCCTTGCCGCTCAGACTCAGGTTGATGACATTCGCGCCGTGATCCACCGCATAGCGGATGCCGTTGCCGACATTGAGGTTCGAGCCGCTGCCGTTCTTGTCAAGGACGCGCACGCCCATGATCTTGACATCCAGTCCGGGCGTGCAGTCCACGACCGTTCCGGCAACGTGCGTGCCGTGGTAGTGCAGGTCGCTCGGATCAGCGTCATTATCCACGAGGTCGTATCCGGTCGAAAGCAGCCGGTCGCCAAGGAATTCGTGCTTGGAAACGCCGGTATCCACGACCGCCACGACCGCAGATGCATCGGAATACTGACTGAGATAGGCTGCGTACTGGTCGGCTTCGATCTCCTCGACGCCCCAGGAATTCGCCTCAGCCGCCGTCACTGCGCCCTGCGGCTCATCGGATTTCATATAGGTGTCAAGCTCGACATAGACGATGTCCTCGCTGCCGCGCAGTGCGGTCATGCAGACCTCTGCCTTCTCAACGGAATCGAATTGCAGCACATAGATGTGATCCGGACCGGAAATCACGCTGGCAGGCGAATATTTCTTGAAATCCATCTCCTTTTCCGTCTTGACGATGACGCGCTTGGAATAGAAATCATCCGCCATAATGATCGCACCGCTGCGCACGTCATTCTCCTGCACCAGCTCAGACGACAGGCGGTAGAAGTCGCCGGTGGTTTCCTGCTGTGCGGTAAAGCTGCGCTTGAGGAGTGCCATATCAAAGACATCCACGCATCCGTCCCCGTTCACATCAAAGGACGCATCCATCGGGATCTTGACTTGTGCGGCATCGGCATGGAGGAAACTGCGCATGGAACGGATCTCCTCGACGGTCACGCTCTTGTCAGTGCGTTTTGCGTCAGCCGCCGCCGCAGGCAGCGGAATGCATGGCAGGCTCTGCATCGCCAGCGCTACGCTCAGCAATGCGGCAAGTGGTTTTCGTGTAAATCTCAAAATGGATCATCCTTTCTTCCGACATGGCCGGCAGAATCACTGCCGGAGCGTTCGTTATTCATAGATCTCCCAAGCTCCAATAGATCAGAGCGCAGGGGTGTATCAAATGGCATCATAACAGCCAAAGATAGTTTTATCATAGCATATTTAGACGTGTTCGTCAATAGCAGGATCTTGATGTGCCGTGATACCTTGCAAAAAACCTCAGCAGATGAGCTTTTGCCCATCTGCTGTGATTTCTGCTTTTTAGCCGAACAGCTCGCCGAAGCTGCCTTCGTTGCCGGAGCCTTGTTTTATATAATCATATTGGCAATTGTGAAGGTATTGGTTTTTCCCTCCACAATCGAACCATCCTGCGTGGTAAAATACGGCGTGACCGTGAACGCCTTGTCAAACGCACTCTGCGGAATATCGCCCAGCAGAAACGCTTCCATGAAGTTCGCATCCGGCGAGAATACGCTCGGCTTGACCTTTGTGCCATTCGCATTCAGCGCCGTGTAGACCTTCGTCATCCGCTTGTCGATCGTCTTGCCGTTGTAAGTGATCTTAAAGCCCACATTCTGGTATTTCAGCGAGTCGATCGCCGTAATAAAACGGATCGAAGTGCTGTCGCTTTCCGCCGTTGTACCGGAGGAGATCTGCGCCTTGACGGTCAGGATCTTCTCGTCGATGAATTTCGCATACGCTCTGCCGGTATCCTCGGTGTAAGCCGTTGTGAAGTCCGCATCTGCGAACCAACCAGCGAAGATCTTGCCCTCGGAAACGGGCACAGTCCCGTTCTTCTTGAAGGGCCCGACACTTGCCATGCCGTTCCGGTCGATCGGATCCGTGATCGAGTAGAGCAGCGTCTGCTCTCTGCCAGAAAAGCCCGAATTTCCGGCCGCATAGACCTTGACCTTATAATTCCCGATGGCAGCCGGAGCGCCGTCAAGCGCCGCGCCGTTGTCGGCATTGTAATAGGTGGTGGTCACGGCGCCGTATGTCTGGCCGTGGATGACCGGCTTGTGCGCGGTGCCGTCGTAGGCGTAGTCCGCCATGGTGAGCGTCCAGGTCTGGCTCGACCGAACCTGTGCTTTGCTCACAACGATCACCGAAAATGCCGGTTTATAGGCATTGTTCGCGTGTTCGGGATTCGTCGCGTTCTCATAG
>JAFPXW010000403.1 GCA_017394565.1 Oscillospiraceae bacterium
GTCTTTGTGCGGTGTTGCCTTAGGGAAGAATGGGGAAACGTCCGGTATGTTGATGATCCTTGATTTTATGTGGTTACAGCACTTCCGAAAGGTACGCGATGGTATCCTGCGGCAGCATGAAGCCGCGCGGAAGCTCCGCCGCAGCGGCATCACCGGCAGCGGCGTGCAGCATGACAGCCGCGCAGGCGGCATCGAAGCGGGACAGTCCCTGTGCCGCGAGGGAAGCCATGATGCCAGCCAGCACATCGCCGGAGCCTGCTTTTGCCATGCCGGGATTTCCGGCGTTGCAGACAGCGGTGCGGCTGCCGTCCGTGATGAACGTGCCGGCGCCCTTGAGGACAACGACGGCACTGGTCTGACGTGCCAGCTGCTTTGCGGCATCCGGCCGGTCAGCCTGTACCTGCGCCGTCGTCAGACCAAGCAGTCTGGCGGCCTCTGCGGGATGCGGCGTGAGGATGGTTCGTCCTTTCGGTATCCAGTCTATGTGGGAAGCACAGAGATTTAGACCATCGGCATCGAGAACGACAGGACAGTCGGAATTCTTCAGCACAAATTCCACAAGGGAAGCCGTTTCCGCAGTCTGTCCGAGTCCGCAGCCGAGCAGGATCGCCTGCTTGCCCCGGAGCGCTTCTGTCAGGAGTGTCTGGTTGTATTTGAGCGTAAGAAATCCCTGTGTATCGGGATCCAGCGGCAGACAGAGGGCTTCCGGCGTGCGCATCTGCACGGCAGAAAGCACTTCCTCACAGGACGCACAGCTTACGAGCCCCACACCGCTTCGCATGGCACTTTCGGTCGAAAGCACCGCAGCACCGCGCATCCGGCGGCTTCCGGTGACGCAGAGGAGGTGTCCAAGCTGATTCTTATGCGCATCGCACGGCACTTCCGGCAGAAGCGGCCGGATGCCTTCGAGGGAAAGCCGCTGAGTCGGCGGCGGCATGAGTTTGGCGTCAGCCGGAATGCCGATGTCTGCGATGACGATCTCGCCGCACAGCGAACGCAGAGGATACTGGCTCATGCCAAGCTTTTCCGCGCCGAAGGTCACGGTCAGATCCGCACGGAAGGCGCCCTTGCAGACATTTCCCGAGCCTGCCATGCCGCCGGACGGAATATCGCAGGCAATGCGGATCTGTCCCTCGCGTTCGCGCAGGAGCGATTGCAGGGCAGGGGACAGCTCGCCGTGAAAGCCTGTGCCGTACAGACCATCGACCACGATCTCCTTGCCGTCGAGAACGAAGTCATAGGCTTCGCTGTACATCGGGATGCCCTCGCGCTTAGCGCGGTCGCGGGCAGCCATGGCGATGTCGGAGTGCGGTTCGCCGCAGGGTGCGAGGATCTCCGGCATCCAGCCGGCTTTTTTCAGGTGGTAGGCCGCGGCATAGCAGTCGCCGCCGTTGTTGCCGGATCCTGCGAGAAACAGGACCTTCCGGCGGTCGGGATAACGTTTCATCATCACATCCGCCAGCGCCTTTCCGGCGTTTTCCATCATGTGTCCGTAAGAAATGCCCGACTGATCAGTGATCGCTTCGAGCTGCTGCATCTGTTCCGGTGTTACGAGCATTATTGCCCCTCCTTCGTGAGTTCTTCGATATGTTCCGCCGTCAGTGTCTGATACGGCACGTCCTGCGCGGTCAGTTCTGTGTGCCACGAAGCGTACCACGCCTCGTATTCCGTCACATCCACGGGGTTATCGCCGCGGATGCAGTAGACACGGCCGGTGCTGCTGGTGTCGGCGTCCTCCGGGTATTCATCCAGAAGCCCGGCGGCTGCAAGCTTGGCGCGGTCGATCGCCGATACATAGGCAAATTCTGTGTAAACATCCTGATCGGCATCGTACTGCGCCGCCGCGTAGGGAATAAAATCCTGTTCCGATTCGGCAGCATCCGGATATTCCGCGATGACGATGCCGCCCGACCAGAACGAGACCTGTGCCGCATAGCGGACTTCGCGCCGCAGATCGCCGTCGCTGTCCATGTCGTAGACGGCGGTGAAGGTGTCATTCACGTCCGCCTGCGTGATCTCGAGGAGCAGCTCCTCCCGTTCGTCGCCGTCAATGTCGCAGACGGCGAACCGGTTGGCTTCGAGGTCGCCGACGACGGCGAGTGCATTGCCGTTCGGGAGAAGCTTCCGGTCATGCAGATCGGTGAGCGTCTTGATATATAAATCCCGTGCTTTCGCCGTTTCGTCCACATCAGGGGAAGCCGCCTGCGTGGACGGTTCCGGCGGCGCATCCGTTGCGGAGGTTTCTGTCGGGACGGTGGTTTCCGCCGCTGATTCAGGGGCTTCCGGGGTGCCGGGAATTTCCATCCGCGCACATCCGGTCAGCACAAGCAGGAGCGCCGCCGCCGCGCAAAGGCGTTTCATCGCTGACCTCCGCGCTGACGCTTCAGTTCACGCGACAAAAATGGCTCGATCGCTTCGATCATGCGCTCGTCCGGCGAGAAATACAGGCAGCACTTGCCGTGGTCGGGATGCTCAAATTCCGCATAATACGCCGGATGTTCAGTCTGCGCCGCATCCATGAGCGAAATGCCCATCGCGGAGAATGTGGTCGCAATATCGTCGGATTCCGTGACTTCGCCGGCTTTTCCGAACGCCGTGAAGGTGCCGACATTGACGGACAGCATGGGCTTGCGCTTGTCCTGACCGAGGATCTTGTCGATGTCCAGTTCGCCGTTGGTGCAGGAATATTCATACTCGACGCCCTGGAGCTTCACGAGATAGAAAGCCGCCCAGATCGCGCAGACCGGCAGCACCAGTGCCAGCGGAAATCCCATGAATACGAGCAGAACCGACACCAGAGTAATGACTGCCGCACCGGCGATGATGAGCGCACGCTTCAGGTCGTCCTTGGACGAGTGGTATTTTTTGACAAGCTGTTCAGCAAAATGATCCATCTGATTGACCTCCGTGGGGTTTGGGGTGATTGCGGCGTTTCCGCAAATAAAAACACTATTTTATATTATAACATAATCCGACACGAATTGCAAGGACAAAAAATCCCTGTTTCCCGAAAAATCGGGGAACAGGGAACGGTTTGCCGGAAGGGCGGCTCACCGGATCGGGGCAAGGAGCGTGCGGAATTTCTCGTGATTTGCCGGGATACCGTCATCCGGATCATAGGGGACGTCGGATAAAGCACGCAGCTTCGCGAAATACGGCTCACATCCGTCGCTGCCCGGCAGCCTGCGGAGGATCGCCTCCAGTTCCCTTGCCGGGAAGTCCCCGAACCGATGCACATACATCAGCCCATGCACCGCATGATCCCGTCCGCTGGTCGCCAGCCAGTAGAGCGGACGCTTGTGGAACATCCGGCAGTGCGACGGGTAGAATTTCGTCATGCAGTAGCGCTGAATCGGCATTCCCAGCGCGGTTTCGAGCCAGTCGAGGTTCCGGGAGAGCGTTTCGCTCCCGAACGCCGTGCGCAGACATTCCGTCAGGGCGGTGCCAAGCTCCGGCAGCGGCAGGAAATTCTCCGCGGCCGGCGTGATTCCCTCCATCCGGTAGCGCCCGAACAGGCACCCCGTCAGGTAGGACAGCAGGGATTCTGCGGCAGCTTCCTCCTCCGGCTGCGTCAGCGTCGTCGGGGGGGCATTGTCGTTCAGTTCGCCGGAAAGCCCGTATATTTCCGCAAAAATGCGATTGATCCGGACTTCGTTCCGGCGTGTGCGTTCGATGCGCGACAGACAGACCTCGCCCCATGCGGCATAGGCATCGCGCAGAAGGCTTTGCCCGGTCAGCAGCAAGGGCGGCGCCGTGAAATCCCAGCTTTCCTCGCGGCTGTCCCAGTCGGCGCGTGCGATCTCGATATTTTCGCGCACCAGACGGCGCACCTCCGCGCGGCAGGCCGGCGCATCGAGCAGGGGGATGTTTTTGAGGTTCTCCGGCTGGAAATTCATCGTCGGGTTGCACAGCCCCAGAAATTCCAGCGTGACATTCGAGGACAGCAGTCCCATCAGGTATTCCAGATCCGTTTCCGCCGGAAACAGGCACGATCCGGCAACGTCAAACAGGAATCCCTCCGGCTGGAGCCGCACGCCGAATTTCGTGCTTTCTGTGATGAACGGCCATGTCACCGCCGGCCGGAAGTAGGTATCGGCGTTCTTGAGTCTGCCGCCGGAATGTTGCTGATTGAGCCGTGTGTGGAATTCGCGCAGTTCTGCCCCGTCGTTGCCGTAATTGACGATATAGCTGTGATTTCCATACCATCTGCGCAGCCTGCCGCCCTTGTTGTAGGGGAACCATTTCTTGCCGGTCGCGGCGGCTTCTGCGGCGCTTTGGCAGCCGAATGCGATGGCTTCGCGCGGCACCTCGTACCAGCGGCGCACGAACCGCTTGTTGTCGCTGGTGGTCATGCCCTGACAGATGCGGCAGGCATCGCCAAGCTTCGGGCTTTTCATGAGCTCCCGCATCCGGTCGCTCATCCAGTAGCAAAGCGGCTTTCCGGGGACGGCGCTGAATTTCTCACGGGTGCAGGCATAGCGCAGGCTTTCGTCAAAAAACGCCGCTTCCTTGTCGGCCGCTTCCGTCAGGCGCAGGTACAGCGTCTGATAATCAGCCACCTCCTGCCCGAATGCCGTGAACGCCGCCGTCTGCACGATCGTCCCGACATCGCCCGCTGCGAATGCCCTTGCGCCGAGGTGGACCAAATGCCGCAGGGTGCGGCGTTCCATAAATTCGCGCAGTCGCCGGAAGCTGGACAGGAACATCCATGCGTGCTGTACGATCATCGTAAAGCACCCGTCCTGCCGTGTCAGCTCCGCACAGCGTTCCATGAAGCACGCGAACAGATCGGCTTTTCCGGCCGGGTAGTGGGATTTGACAAATGCCGAAAGTTCGCGGCACATGGCACTGCTGCCCATGTAGGGGGGATTGGTGATGACGGCATCGTACTGGGTGCAGAGCATTTCGCTCGGCGTGTCGCGCGGCGCGACCGGACGCAGCAGGGAGCCGAACAATCCGGCGTTTTCCTCTGTGCAGTCCGCAAAATGCCGCAGATGCGACGGGATGCGGCGGTTCAGGATGTCCGGCAGGAATGCAGCGGCTTTCATCCGGAGGGCGAAATCGCACAGGAGCGCGGCTTCCGGATCAATGTCCAGTCCGTACAGGTTGTGGGAGAGGATGCGCTCTGCGGCATCCGCCGGCGCCCAGCCGTCCGCAAGGTAAAGCGCCATCAGCGCATCGAAGGCATACACGAGGATGTGACCGGTCCCCATGCAGGGATCCAGCAGGGTGAGCTGTGCCGGGGAACGCCGGGGAACGCCGCCGTCCGGCACATCGAGGTAGAATTTCCACCCGTCGAGGGGGCGCACCAGCGTGCCGAGCGTATTCTGCACCATGCACCGCACGATCCAGTCGGGCGTGAACAGCTGTGTCGCCGCCGGGATCTGTTCCTGCGTGATCTTGCGGTGGGAACGCAGTCCCTGCATGGCGGCTTCGCGTTCGGGGGCGTTCGCGTATTGATACAGCCAGCCAAGCAAAGACGGATCACCTTGCCATTCCTTGTCAGGAATGTGCCGGAGGATGGACAATGCGGCATCCAGTGCATCGGGCAGGCGTTCCGGGCAGCCGTCAAACAGCGCCATACTCCCGGCCGGAAGCGTTCTTTCGTCCGCAAGCAGCCCGTTCACACGGAGGTAGCGTATGGCACAGAGCCGGCAGAACCAGCGCCGGTGATCCCTTGCTTCCGCATCCGGCAAAGCGTTTTCGATCGCGCTGCGCAGTGCCAGCGCCGTCTGTCGTCGGTTCATGTCCATCCCTCCGTTCTGATACTATTTTTCATTATAGCATACTTTGGGGAGAAATGCAACTCGAACTGCATCTGCCGAAATCTAAGCACGGGAAGGGCGCAGCCCCCTGCAAAAATGCCCCCTCCCTAGGGATAAGCAGGCAGCCAGCAAGTTTACGAGCGCCGCTGATCGCTTATGCAGAGCAGGGGGTTGGGGTAAGCAGACAGCCCAAATCTTTGATTTGGTGCTGGTCGCTTATGCCGTAGGCGGTGGGGGAAAGAAACACGCCTGTTTTTCTAACAGAACCTGAAAATGGATTTCCGTGCGGCAGATGCAGTTCAAGTTGCATTTCTCCCCAAAGTATGCTATAATGAAAAATAGTATCAGAACGGAGGGATGGACATGAACCGACGACAGACGGCGCTGGCACTGCGCAGCGCGATCGAA
>JAFPXW010000030.1 GCA_017394565.1 Oscillospiraceae bacterium
GTAGCGGCAGCAGGATTTGAACCAGCGACCCCCTGGGTATGAACCAAGTGCTCTAGCCAACTGAGCTATACCGCCATTTGTGAGATTGCCGCGACCGGCAACTTACATATTATACCACGTTCTGCGCCGATTGTCAAGCGGTTTTTTTCGGATCCTGCCGGAAATGAAAAGTTCTATCAACTTGTAAATATCTTTTCTCTCTGTGAGCGAAATTTTTGACAAAATGCAAATTGAAAAACTGCCTGCCAGATATTTACAAATGCGTTGAAACGTGCTATAATATTACTGAACGGCAATTTTCCGTATCTTTTCCATTATATAGGAGGCAAACAAAATGAACGCAATCAAAAAATACGTCGCTGAGTGCATCGGCACTATGGCGCTCGTCATCCTCGGATGCGGCACCGCAATGCTCGTCGGATGCAGCGCTGCCAGCGGATGCGGCTACATCCTGACCGCACTGGCATTCGGTCTGACCATCGTCGGCATGGCATACTGCATCGGTAACATCTCCGGCTGTCACATCAATCCGGCGGTTTCCCTCGGTGTGCTGCTGTCCGGCGGCATGACCGTGAAGGATTTCTGCGGCTACGTTGTTTCCCAGTGCATCGGCGCTCTGCTCGGCTCCGGCATCCTCGCTGCGATCTTCGGTCTCGGCGGTGTGACGGATCAGACCGGCGGCTTCGGCTCCAATGGCCTTGCCGGCGTGAACGGCAGCATCGCAGCAGGCCTGATCGTTGAGGTCATCCTGACCTTCTTCTTCGTGCTGACCATCCTCGGCGTGACCTCCAAGAAGGCTGGCCACGGTTCGTTCGGCGGTCTGATCATCGGCTTCACGCTGGTTCTGGTTCACATCCTCGGCATCGGCCTGACCGGTACTTCCGTCAATCCGGCAAGAAGCCTCGGCCCGGCGATCGTTGCAGCCTGCACCGGTAATACGGCTCCCATCGCAAGCGTATGGGTATTCATCGTAGGTCCGCTGGTCGGCGCAGCAATTGCAGCTGGTCTGTACAAGTGGATGGAGAAGGAAGACAAGGCTTCTAAGTAAGCGTTCCGGATCCATACGAAAAATGATGAAACCTCACAGTGTTCATGCTGTGAGGTTTTTTGCATAGATATGGGATCATTTCCGCTGCCCGACCTGCCAGAATGCCACTGCGGAAGCCGCTGCGACATTCAGGGAATCCACACCATGCGCCATCGGGATGCAGACGGTGTAGTCGCTCGCGGCGATGGTCTCCGGATGCAGTCCGGCACCCTCCGTGCCGAGAATGACCGCGAGCCGTTCCTCGCCCAGCAGCGCCGGATCGTCAATATCCACGGCTTTGTCCGTGAGCGCCATTGCCGCGGTGCGAAATCCCATGTCCTGCAATGCAGCAACATCTGCGCCCTTCTGCGTGTCGTCCCCAAGATACGTCCACGGCACCTGGAACACCGTCCCCATGCTCACACGCGCCGCACGCCGGTACAGCGGATCGCTGCACGAAGGCGTGAGCAGGACGGCATCCATATGCAGCGCCGCCGCACTGCGTAGGATCGCACCGACATTGGTCGGGTTGACGACATTTTCGAGAACGGCGATGCGCGTGGCTTCCTTGCAGACAGCCGCAGGGGAGGGGAGTGCCCTCCGGCGCATCGCACACAGCGCACCGCGAATCAGCGGAAAGCCCGTCAGCCCCGATAACACGTCCTTTTCGGCGGTATAGACCGGAATGTTCCCGACA
>JAFPXW010000404.1 GCA_017394565.1 Oscillospiraceae bacterium
GAGTTAGGAATGAGGAATTGCAACAACTTTAGAAAGCAAGCGGGTGGAGGGTGCGCAGCACCCTCCATAGATGCCCCCTCCTTGGGGAGGGGGTTGGGGGTGGGGGGAAAGAAGGACGCTTGTTCAATTTGCTAAGTTGTTAGCATTGATTAGGAATTGCGGCGAGGGAGAACTTCAAATTCCTAATTCCTCATTCCTCATTCCTCATTCATAAAGAGGGAGCGTATCTTATGAGACAGAACAAAAAGAAACGCATCGGACGGATCCTGTTGATTTCCGGTGCCGCATTGCTGGGAATTGCGGCGGTATGCATATTCTGCGCATGGAAGGAAGCGGCATCGCACATCGGCATCATCGGCGGCGCGGACGCACCGACAGCGATCTTACTGATCCAGCGCGGTGCATTCCTGCCGGAGATCGCGTCGGCAGGAATCGGACTTGCCGGTATCGTCACCGGCATCATCCTGTGCAACACAGGGAAGAATTAGGAATTAGGAGTTAGGAATGAGGAATGAGGAATTGCGGCGAGGGAGAACTTCTAAAAATCGTCGCCGCAAGGCGACACCAAAAATTCCTAATTCCTCATTCCTCATTCAAAAAAACCCGTAAGGAGCCAATTATGAAACCCGAACCCATCGGCGGCGGCATCGTCGTCTTTACCTCAGAGGAACACCGTTTCGGGACGGATGCGTTCCTGCTCACGGATTTTTCGCGCTATAAGGCGAAGGATACCGTGGTCGAATTCGGCACCGGCTGCGGCATCATCCCTTTGCTGATGCAGAAACGCCGTCCGCCGAAACAGATCTATGCGCTCGATGTGCAGGAGAACGCCATCGAACAGCTCCGCTGCGGCATCGCGGAAAGCCGCGCAGAGGGCATCGTTCCGGTGCTTGCCGATCTGCGTGAACTGTGGGACGGCGCACCGCTGGGCGCGGCCACGCTCGTCCTGTGCAATCCCCCCTACCAGCCCCCCGCATCCGGTTTCCTTGCGGCGAACGATTCGCAGAAAATCGCAAGACACGGGCTTTTTTGCACGCCGGAGGATGTCTGCCATTCGGCGGCAAGGCTCTTGCAGTCCGGCGGCAGGCTCTGCGTGTGCGGACGGCCGGAGCGCCTGCCGGATTACATCTGCGCGATGCGACAGGCCGGCTGCGAACCCAAGCGCCTGCGTTTCGTCCAGAAAACCGCCCACGATCTGCCGTGGCTCTTTCTTCTCGAAGGAAAGCGCGGTGCGAAGCCCTTTCTCCAGATGGAAGCGCCCTTCCTGATGTATGAAAACGGTACACTCACAGCAGAAGCGGCTGGGCTGTATGATAACGGGCAGGGGTAATCGCGCATAGCCGGGGGTGGGGCGGCTTCCCTCAAAGCCCCAAAAAGCCAGTAATTTCGCAAAAACTAAGGAGGCAATCACCATGTCAGGAACACTCTACGTCACCGGCACACCCATCGGGAATCTGGAGGACATCACGATGCGTGCGCTGCGCATCTTAGGCGAAGTGGACTTCATCGCGGCGGAAGACACGCGCGTCACGAGAGGGCTTTTGTCGCATTTCGACATTCACACGCCCCTGACTGCCTGCAATGAGCACAGCACACCGCAGGTCTACGAGAGCATCGCCGACCGCATCGCTTCCGGCGAAAACTGCGCCATCGTGACCGATGCCGGAATGCCCTGCATCTCCGATCCCGGCGAAAAACTCGTGCGGCTCTGCCGGGAACGCGGCATCCCGGTCGAAGCCGTCCCCGGCCCGTCGGCGGTCGTGACCGCACTTTCCGTTTCGGGCGGAAGTACGGCGCATTTCGCATTCTATGCATTTCTTCCGGCGGACAAAAAGCAGAAGAAACAGCGCGAAGCCCTGCTCACCGAACTGTCGCGCGAACGCAAGACCTGCGTGCTTTACGAAGCGCCGCACAAACTCCGCACGACACTCGGCGACCTCCTGCGCGTGCTGGGCGGCGAACGCCGGCTGTCGTTCTGCCGGGAACTGACGAAACTCCATGAGGAAGTCCTCCGCATGACGCTGGCGGAAGCGGTGGAGTACTACACGGAGCACGAGCCGCGCGGCGAATTCGTCCTCGTCATCGACGGCGCCCCGGAGGAATCCGATCACATCACCCTCGAAGATGCCGTTGCCCTCGCGCAGAGCTACCTCGCGCAGGGAATGTCCACGACTGCCGCTGCGAAACTCGCCGCCAAGGAGACCGGCGTCGGGAAGCAGGAGATCTACAAGGCTTGCGCGGAGAGAAATTAGGAATTAGGAGTTAGGAATTAGGAATTGAGCGAAACTGCACGGCGCTGTCCTTCGGGGCGGCGCTTTTCTGATCGTCAAACGCATCCGGGTAAAAAATATTTACATAATTTCCGAAAACCCCTTGACAAGCGTGCGGCTTCGTGCTATAATATTGGCAAAGGGTTGGGAAATCACAAATCCCGATCCAGAGTCAACTGCATTTACAGCCATCGGAAAGGAGTGTTGGGTATGTTGACAGAAGTCGTCAGGTCTATGATCCTCTGGGGCATCGTGTTCGCGGCGGCCGTCATTGCGGAAATCGCCACCCTCCAGCTGGTGAGCATCTGGTTCGCGGCCGGTGCGCTGGGCGCGTTCATCACGGCGGCAATGGGGAAACCGTTCTCCGTGCAGGCGATCGTTTTCGTCGCAGTTTCGGCGGTTCTGCTCTGCCTGACCAGACCTTTGCTGAAACTCATCCGCGTCAAAAAGGAGATCCCGCCGACCGGAGATGACGATGTCGGCAAGCTCGCCGTCGTCACCGAAACCATCGACAACCACGCCGACACCGGACGTGTCCGCATCGGCGGCGTGAACTGGCGTGCCAGAAGCGACGGCAATGCCCCCATCGAAGCCGGTACCAGCGTCCGCGTCACGGCCATCGAGGGCACGACCGCTTTCGTCAGAAAAGAGGAGACATCATGAAACAGTTCAACATCAAGCAATGCCGCATCTGCGGCGGAACGGAATTTGTCAAAGGCGTACAGGAGTTTCATGGCAGTATTCTCGGTGAAAACGAGTGGGCAGCCGGTCAGCCGCTGTATCACATCCTCTGCCTGAACTGCGGCAGCGTCCTGCACAGTTATGTGGAACACCCGACAAGTCTGCTCACACGCAAACACCGTGAGCAATATGAGCAGGCACGCAAAGAAAACAAATAATTCAGGAGACATCATGAAGAAAGTCCGCATCACACAGTGCCGCATCTGCGGCGGAACAGAGTTCGTGAACGTGCCAAGCAGCATCACCGTCCAGAACAACTCCCACACACTCTTGGCACCGGAGTTTGTCCGCTTCACCATCTGCCTGGACTGCGGCAGCATCCTGCGCAGCTATGTGATCGAACC
>JAFPXW010000405.1 GCA_017394565.1 Oscillospiraceae bacterium
CGGAGCTTTACGACATTCTGGAAACGGAACTGGTCGGCGGTATCCACGAAACGGCAAAAGCACTCGGCTATGATGTGCTGATTCTGACAGATACGTTCAACACCATCTCCGACAGCTATAACACACCCTATATCCAAGGATTAGAGAGCATCTATCAGCTTCTGGATACAGCATCATTTGACGGTGTGATCTTTGCTGCCGGACGTTTCCACAGGGTGGCAATGCGTGAGAAAATCGCAGCGCTTTTGCAAGAAAAGCAAATTCCCTGTGTGGTGCTGTATGAACGCATGGAAGGCATGGAATCCGTCTTTGCGGAACACGAGGAGGGTGTGTACCTTATCACAAAGCACCTGATCGAGGATCACGGCTTTACGAATATCGCATTTCTGGGCGGTGTTCCTGACCATGAGATCTCACAGCAGCGTGAGAACGGCTACCGCAGAGCGATGCAGGAGCATGGGCTTGCCATTGACGAAACGATGGTATTTTACGGCTATTACTGGAAGCAAGTGCCAACGGACATCGCTGACGGTATCGCAGACGGCAGCATCGCAAAGCCGGAGGCATTTGTCTGCGCCAATGACATGATGGCAATGACGCTCATGGAACGGCTTTTGGAACACGGTATCCGTGTTCCCGAAGATATTGCCGTCACCGGCTATGACGGCGGCTGGCGTGCGGCATTGCATACTCCTGCGCTCACGACCGTTACCGGCAGGGAAAAGAACCTTGGCATACGGGCAGTCTGCCGCCTGCATGAGATCCTGACCGGAGAGAAATGCAGCATTTTTGAAACGTCGCAAGTGATCCAGCACGGCATTTCCTGCGGCTGTCCGCCTCTGACGGAAGCCGCGCCGCTTGCCATGAAACATCACGTCATCAGCCGTATGGAGCTGTATGAACGCCGAAAAAATTACATGGCATCCAACCAGCTTTCACGCTTCACCGGTGCTGATTCGCTGGAAGAATTATCCTCGCAGATCGACGAGCTGGCGTATACGCAGTTCAATATTCTCTGGCTCGATGTCTGCCTGTTCGCAGACTGGACATTTGACTTCCGGGATTCATCACGCTACCGGAAGGATGCGTTTTCGGAACAGATGATTTTGCTGCTCTCCAAGCGGCTGCCGGTGAATGCGCCTTGTATGTATCACTTCCCGACGAGGCAGATCCTGCCGGCACTGGAAAAGCCGCATGAGCCGATGCTGCTGGTGTTGTCCGCACTGCATTACAACGATCAGGTGTTCGGGTATCTCTCGACGGCCTATCCGACAGTGGATGATATTTGTCTGGACGAGCACTATATCTACTGGTGCGACGTGATCGCCGAGGGACTGAATGTGCTGCAAATGCGGCTATATACGGACTATATCCACAAACAGTTCGACTCTCTGTCCGTGTACGATCCGGAGACCGGTATCCTGAACCGCCGCGGCTTTCTGGAAAAAGCCGCACGCCAGATGACGTGCGGAAAGAGTTACCGGTATATTCTGTTCACCTATCCGAACAATGGGCAGACACCGGTGAGCATGACAGGTCTGATCGCCAATGCGCTGCGCAAGGTGTGTAGTCAGGGTGAACTGTTCTGCCGCATCACGGAGCAGTATTTCGCGGTGCTTTTACCGGAACGAGACGAGTATCCGGCTGAAAACTGGATCCATTTGCTGCACGATACCTACCTGCACCGGCAGGAAACGATCCTGCATCTGATCGACACAGAGCCGATCTATGTGACGGACACATTTCTGCTCCACAACATGAACGAGTTGGAGCATCACCTGAACATCGGCAAGGAAAAACTCGATCTGCGGTGCAGCATCCGGAATCAATTCCCGACCAGCACGCAGGAACAGATCGAGCATCTGCATTTCGAGATCCATTCCGAGCCACAGCAGGACTGGAATCTTTCCGGGATCGCAGGAAGGTATCACCTCAGCATCGGCTATTTGCAGCGGCTGTATAAGGAGCGATACGGTATTTCTATCATCGAGGATGTACTGAACGCAAGGATGGAGCGTGCCAAATGGCTGCTGACGCACACGGAGCTTCGCATCACGGAGATCGCCGAGCAGGTCGGATTTGGCAGTAATGCACATTTTATGCGGCAATTCCGGAGTAAGGTGGGGGTAACGGAGCTTCAGTATCGCAGAGAGAATCGAAAGTAGAAATATCGGTGCGATACTTGCAGACGAAAACTGAATCGGCATCTGAAAAGAAAAAATCAGGGCTATGCCTTCCGTACACGGTCACGGAGGACATAGCCCTTTCCTCATGCTATGATCATATTAGTTCTGAATCGCCTGTATCATAGTTACACCCAAAATGGGCATAGAATGTGCTTCTGCCAATGTCAGCTTCATCTATGATGTCCTGAACGGTCATAGAGGAATAGCTTTTTCGTTCCAGCAATGCCGAAAAAGCCGTAAATATCAGGCTTCGTGTCCTGCGCTGCCGTCTGTCCATGATAGACTCCTTTCCGTACAAAACCGGCTTTTTGTTCAGTAACGTACAAACCTTCGGAATCGGTTATTGAAAATGCAGAAATGTTGTGTTATCATAGTTACAGAACATCGTATTCATTATCGAATATATCATATCATAACACCGACGATTTGTCAAGGAGGATCCGCGTGACTGAAAACTTAAAAGCCGTACTGTATGCGATCGCAGCAGCAGTGTTTTATGCGCTGAATGTACCGTGTTCCAAGCTGCTGCTTGAACGGATCGCTCCGACATATATGGCAGCGTTCCTGTATCTCGGCGCAGGGGCAGGTGTCGGCATCCTATACCTGTTTCATCATCAACACGAAGCCCCGGCGGAACGGCTCGAACAGAAGGATCTGCCATACACGGTCGGAATGGTTCTGCTTGACATCATAGCACCGATCCTTCTGATGCTCGGCGTGAAGCTCGGTACTTCCGCAAACGCTTCACTGCTCGGAAACTTTGAGATCGTTGCGACAACACTCATCGCCCTGCTGGTCTTCAGGGAGAAGGTCAGCAGAACGCTGTGGGCGGCGATCGGCCTGATCACGCTGTCGAGCATCATTCTTTCCTTCGGCGGTGAGGGCAGCTTTACGTTCTCGGCCGGCTCTCTGCTCGTTCTCGGCGCGACGGCCTGCTGGGGGCTCGAAAACAACTGCACCAGGAGCATTTCGGATAAAAGCAC
>JAFPXW010000406.1 GCA_017394565.1 Oscillospiraceae bacterium
AGTCCGCGCCGAGATCATCGCCCAGGCCGACAAGTCGATCCACAACAAGGTGAACGAGGATCTGATGGAGGAGATCGAAGCGTTTTACCACCGCGCACTGGAGAAGTAGGGGAATTTTATTTAGTGCGTAGTGCGTGGTGCGTAGTTAAGCAGGCAGCCCAAATCTTTGATTTGGTGCTGATCGCTTATGCATAGCTGCGTAGTTTCGGTGTCCGGCTTGCGCCGGACGGATTTAAATAGTTTTATAATAAGACAAAACCCTCGACTAAGTGAGAATCATCCTTAGTCGGGGGCTTTTAGTTATGAGTTATGGGGGTATGGGGCGAAGCCCCATTTATTCATCGCGCAGCTAAGCAGATGCCCAGCGAGTGAACGAGCGCAGGCAGTCGCTTATACAGAGTAGATACCATAACTACGCACTACGCACTACGAACTACGCACTAATGCACCTGCACCTCCACCTGCGGATACGGGATATGGACGCCGTTCTGATCGAAGGCGGCTTTCACCTGTTCGTGGAGGTCGTAGTACAGACTCCAGTAATGCTCGTGCGTCGTCCATGCGCGGACGTACAGATCGACACTCGAATCCGCAAGCTTGCCGATGCGGACGGTCGGTGCCGGTGTCTGGAGGACGTTCGGGTGCTGCTTGAGCAGTTCCTGGATCAGGGATTTCGCATGGTCGGCATCGTCACTGTAGCTGATCGGAAAGCTCAGATCCAGCCGCCGGTTCGGTGTCTCGGTGTAATTGAGGATCACCGCATCCGAAATTTTCCCGTTCGGGATGAAGACCGTCGTGCCGTCATCGCGCCGCAGCTTGGTCTGGAGGATGGCGATGCTCTCCACCGTTCCGGTGATGCCGTCGAATTCCACGAAATCCCCGACCTTCAGCGGCTTCGAGAACAGGATGATAAAGCCGCCGGCGATGTTCGAGAGCGAATTTTGCAGCGCCAGTCCGATCGCCAGTCCTGCGGTGCCGATCACGGTGATGATGGACGTCATCGGTACACCCAGCACCGACAGCACAATGACCGCAAGGATCACATACAGCACCGCACTCACCAGCGAACACAGGAAACTGCCGGCCGTGCGGTCGACCTTGCTGCGATCCATGCCGCGGTTCATCGCCTTCACCACGATGCGGTTGATGACCACGCCCATCACGAATACCACCGCCGCAAATCCCAGCGACGGCAGCAATCCTTTCACAAATTCGCCGATGGACTGGAACAGCCCCGTGACGTTCTCGGTCTCCTCCGTCAGGATCTCGGCGATCTCATTTTCTGTCGGCTGCATCACGTTCCTCCTGTTCGGTCATTCTGCGGCTTGCAGCGCCTCGATGCCGGCTGCAAGCTGCGGATCGGTGTCGGGATCAATGGCGGAAACGTCCGTATCCTCCGCCGGCTCCACGACTTCGTCCGGTTCAAGCCCCACGCCGTGGTAGCATTCGGACTTGGTCGTCTGGTACGTTGCCACGGTCAGCGTCAGTCCGCCGCCGTCTGCCATGCGCGAGGTCGTCTGCATCACGCCCTTGCCGTAGGTCGTCTGGCCGATGAGCTTCGCACCCTTGAAATCACGCAGGGACGCCGAAAACAGCTCCGCCGCACTCGCGGAATGGCCATTGACGAGAACGACCATCGGCAGATCCATCTCGGAGGCGTCGGAATAGACCGCGGTCTCGGTCGTGCCGTCCTGATAGGTCGCCGTGGCGATCACGCCCTCCGGCAGCAGCGGATCGAGGATGGCTTCGAGGGAAGTCAGCAGACCGCCGCCGTTGTTGCGAACGTCGAACAAGAGCGCATCTGCGCCGTTTGCGATCATCTCGTCCAGCGCGTCCTGGAACTGCTCGTCCGTATTCTCGCGGAAATTCGTGATGCGGATATAGCCGATGTGGTTATCGAGGAGCTCCGCCTTGACCGTCTTGACATCGAAGCTGCGGCGTGTGATGGTGTATTCGACCTCGTGGGAATTGCGCAGGATGGTCAGATGAACCTTGGTATTCTCGTCGCCGCGCACCATATCGACGGCTTCGGTATACTCCATTTCGGAAACCGCCTGTCCTTCCACGCCGATGATGATATCGCCCGCCAGCAGGCCGCCCTGCTGCGCCGGGGAGCCTTCCTCGGTCTCGATGATCTCCATATTGCCGTCGTCCGTCGGCTGCACGGTGACGCCGATGCCGACCGTTTTGCCGGATTCCTTGGTCATCATCGCGTCGTACTCCTCGTCGGTGAGGTAGACCGAGTACGGATCGTCCAGACCGGCAACATAGCCCTTCAGGATGCCGTCCAGGAGGGCTTCCTCATCGAGATCCTTCTGGTAAAAATGCTCGCGGACGTAGGTGTCGAGGGCTTCCAGACGTTCGTATTTCTCTGCTTTTTCCTTGACCGCCTGCACCTTGGTATTGAACCTTTGGAGCGTCAGGAAGGACGTCACGATAAACGTCAGCGCACACACGATCGCGGCGACGCTGATGGTCACACCAAGACTGACTTTTTTGTTCATATCTGCTGTTCTCCTTTGTATGCCTCGTTACGAAAATCGGGGCACACCTGCCAGCCGCAGATGTCCCCTTTTCTCTTAGAGCCTGTTTAAGATCTGGAGATAGACGGATTTTCGAGCAGGTTTGTGACGTATCAAAGCATGAAATCCGCAGGAATACTGTATGTATTGCAAGGATTTCAGGCAAAGATACGGTGCAAAGATGCCGAAAAGACGGCTGTTGGAAGATTTTAAACAGGCTCTTAATAATTCAAGTAGCCGCTCGGATCCACGGCAGTTCCGTTCTTGCGGATCTCGAAATGCAGATGGAAGCCGGTCGACCAGCCGGTGGAGCCGACATAGCCGATGGTATCGCCCTTGTTGACGTACTGGTTGAGCGAGACCGTGATGCTCTCCATATGGCCGTACAGCGTGGAATACGTTCCATCGTCGTGCATAATGATGACGTGGTTGCCGTAGCCGTTGCCGCAGCAGTTCGAGCTTTTGCCGTAATTATGGGTGCAGGTGTTGACGGCGCGGATGACGGTACCGGACTTCGATGCCACGACCGCCGCGCCCTGATTCTGCGCGATGTCGATGCCCTTGTGCAGGGTGCCCCAGCGGTAGCCGTAGGTGCTCGAAATATAGTAATGTCCCGGACACGGCCAGCCGAAGGAAGCATTGCTGTAATCCTGCGTCGGCGCTTCGGTCGGTGCCTGTGTGGGAGCCTCTGTCGCGGGCTGCTGGGGTGTGGGAGTTGCCGGTGCCGCCGGGGTTTCCGGAGAAGGTGCCGCCGGATTGGTCGTCTGCTGGGCAGCCTTCTTGGCATCCTCGGCGGCTTTTTTCGCAGCAGCTTCCTCCGCGGCCTTCTTAGCCGCAGCCTCGGCAGCTGACTTTTCCGCAGCACGTTTCTTGGCTTCCTCCTCGGCACGGCGGATCTCCTCGAGGATCTCCTTTTCGGCTTCATCCGCAAGGCGGTTCTGCTCCTCAAGCTCCTCGATGGACTTGTTGGCATTCACCTGCTCCTGCGCCAGGCGCTTCTTCTCGGCTTCGGAATCGGCGTAAGCTTTCTGGAGCTCGCCCATGGAGTCCTTCATCTCGTTCTGCTTGGCTTCGAGGTCTGCCTGCTGCTGCTCCTCCTGCTCCTTCTGGGCTTCGAGGGTGGTGAGGTTGCCGTGGTATTCCTCCAGTTCGTCCTTCAGACCGTTGACAAGCTCGTCATCGTGACGCGCCACGCAGGAGATGAGTTCATACTTCGACAAGAGATCGTAGAAATCCGTTGCGCCGACCAGCGCCGAGGCCAGGCTGTCGTTGCCGTTGACGTACATCGCGCGGAGGCGGAGCTTGAATTCCTTCAGGCCCTTGTCAATGTCCTCCTCCTGGCGGTCGATGGTATTCTCCATCGCTGCGATCTCCACATCCGACTGCGCCAGTGCCGCCTTGATGTTCTCCAGCTCCGTATCAAGGATCTGGAGGTTGCTCTCAATGGCAGAGATCTTGCCGGTGAGCGTCGCCTGGTAGGCTTCCTCCGCCTTCTGATCCTGCGAATACTGCCTGAGCTGTTCCTCGTAGGCAGCGATCTTCTTGTTATTGGCTTCTTTCTGGGCTTCGAGTTCCGCGATCGTAGCAGCCTGCGCTGTCACGGGCGCTTTCCGGGAAGGCTGCGCCATGCCGGCGATGCAGGCAAATGCCAGAACTGCCGCTGCCAGGCGCTTTCCATTCTGTTTTCTCATAAGCATCGTTCCTTCTTTGGCAGGATCGCCCCTGCCGCAAGATTACACGTTGATGTATTTTCTGGTACTGATCGAACTGCCGACCGCGCCGATGAGCGCACCGCCGATGACGTAGCTGGCGGCGACCGGCAGATAGATGTCGCTGAACTGGATGATATTTCCCATGCCGATGATGGAGAGCAGTGCGACCTGATTCTGGAGCGTCTCCACGACCGCCTTATACACGACAGCGGTCAGCACAAAGGCGATCACGCCGGCAAAAAAGCCCGTGACCATGCCCTCTACAAAGAACGGGAAACGGATGAAGCTGTCGGTCGCGCCGACGTACTTCATGATCTGGATCTCCTCGCGGCGGGAGTAGACGGAGGTCTTGGTCGTATTGGAAATAATGACCATCGACACAATGACCATCGCCAGAATGATCGCGCCCATGACAAGCGTCAGGATGCGGCGCAGCTGGACGAGGATATTGACGAAATCATACGGCGCACGGATGGAATAGATATGATCGAAATTCCGGATCTGTGCGATCGTGGCGCTGATCTCGCTGATGTCGCCGACCTTGATGCGGTAGGCATCGACCAGCGGATTGTCGTCGCCGAGGGACTCGAACAGCACCTCGTATTCCGCCATGCTCGCTTTCAGGGATTCGTAGGCTTCCTCCTTGGAATAGAAGTTCACGCCCGTGACATTGGGCATACCGCGCAGATTATTGCCGATCTGTTCGAGGGCTTCGTCGTCCGTGTCGTCGTCGAGGTAGACAATGACCTCGTTCTTCTGCTCGATGCCGCCGATGATGGACGTGACATTGAAGTACGCCAGCACCGAGAGCCCCACCAGCAGGAGGGACACGAGCAGCACGCAGAACGACGCGAACGCCATCATGCGGTTTTTCCAGACATTATCGATGCCCTGCCCGACCAGATATTTAATTCCACTCGCTTTCATCTGCGCCTCCTATGATCTCATCGTAGACGATCTCGCCCTGTGCGATGTTGATGATACGTCCGCCGAAATGACGCACGAGGTCATGCTCATGGGTGACCATGAGGACGGTCGTGCCGCAGGCGTTGATGCCCTTGAGGAGATCGACGATCTCGTAGGACAGCTCGGGATCAATATTTCCGGTCGGCTCATCGGCAATGATGAGCTTGGGATCGTTGACGAGCGCACGCGCGATGGCGACACGCTGCTTCTCACCGCCGGACAATTCGTTCGGGTAGGAATTGGTTTTCGCCTGCAATCCGACGAGCGAGATCACATACGGAACACGCTTGCGGATATATTTCGCCGGCGCGTCGATCACGCGCAGAACGAAGGCGATATTTTCATAGACCGTCATGGACGGGATCAGCCGGAAATCCTGAAAGACGATGCCGATGGTGCGGCGCAGTTCCGGGATCTTGCGGCGTTTGAGCTTGCCGAGGTGGTAGCCGTTGACGTAGACCTTGCCTTCGGTGGCGTCGATCTCCTTGAGCAGGAGCTTGATCATGGTGCTTTTGCCGGCACCGGACGATCCGACAACGAACGCAAAATCGCCGTCATTGATCTTCAGGCTGACATGATTGAGAGCGTCCACGCCGCTGGAATACGTCACGGACACATCCTTTAGTTCTACCATAATTGTGGGGTTACCTTTCTGTAGCTCTACAATGCGTAAATTGTGGTGTCACCTGCGAGTCTTGTATTTCTATTGTCGATTTTGTCGATTCTCTGTGCATTGTAGGGTTTCGTTTTCTTGGCACAAAACATTTGCCTGACCTCCCACCTCTGTGAAAGGCAGGATTTCAGGCAAAAAATGTCATAAAATTGGTGAAAATCAGAACTTGGTGGGGTTTGCCTGCAAGTATTTCTTTACCATAAGGGCGATCTTGAAGATGATCGCATGATCAAACTCACGCAGGTCAAGACCTGTCAGCTTCTTGATCTTCTCCAGTCTGTATACCAGCGTATTTCTGTGAACGAACAGCTTTCGGGAGGTTTCCGAAACGTTCAGGTTGTTCTCGAAGAACTTCTGGATGGTGAACAGCGTCTCGTGGTCGAGGGACTCGATGCTGCCGCGCTTGAAGACCTCATGCAGGAACGTCTCGCACAGGGTGGTCGGCAGATGGTAGATCAGGCGTGCGATGCCGAGGTTGTCGTAGCTGACGATGATCTTGTCGGTGTCGAACACCTTGCCGACTTCGAGGGCGGTCTGGGCTTCCTTGAAGGAGCGTGCGAGATCCTTGACGCTGGTCACAGCCGTACCGATGCCGACATTGACGCGGGTATAGAACTCGCTGGACAGGGTATCGGCGATGGAGCGTGCGAGCTTTTCTAGGTCCTTGGAATCCACGCTGGACTTGATCTCCTTGACGAGGACGATGTCGCTCTCGGTGATATTGAAGACGAAGTCCTTGTTCTTGTCGGGGAACAGGTTCTGGATGACATCGTAAGCGGAAATATCATTGCTCGACACGATGCGGATGAGCAGAACGACGCGGCTGATCTCCGCATTGAAGTGCAGCTCACGCGCCTTGATGACGATATCGCCGGGGAGCACGTTATCGAGGACAACGTTCTTGATGAAGTTGTTGCGGTCGTACTTCTCGTCGTAATACTGCTTGATATTGGAAAGGGTGATGGCGAGGATGGACGCATACTTGGATGCAGTTTCGTCCGTGCCCTCTACAAACACCGCATAATCGGGCTTCTGGTGAGCGCCGAACGGCTTGTAGGTATAGCCGTCGCGGATGAAGATATCGTGGGTATCGCTGAGGTCCAGAGATACAAATTCGTTGGTCGTGCCGACCTTAGTGAGATCGCTGCAAGCGATGATGGTCGCGTTCTCGTCCACAACGCCGATGGTAGCGTCCATGGTATCGCGGATCTGATGTACCAGTCCCTGGAACAGTCTGTTGGACATAAGCTAACTTCCCTTCTCGTTTTGATCGTTTTTGTGGTTTTTCACGAATCCTTTGAAAAATTCAACTAATCAAATTGTAACAGAAAAATATTAATACAATATGAACGAAATGTTACTTTTCTTTATCTTTTAGTGAAAACGGCGAATAATTTGAAAAGTGTTTGGTAAATCGTCACAAAATCGGGTGGGATTCTGTAACCATCCCGTAACTTTTATGGTGCAAGTGGCACAAAGTGGGGGGCGCGGAGCGCCATGGCCCGCCCCCCCCCCCCCACCCCCCCG
>JAFPXW010000407.1 GCA_017394565.1 Oscillospiraceae bacterium
ATGACCATCATCGTGATATACTGCGTGTAGGTCAGGTCAAGCGCTTCGAGATGTGGGCGATATTGCTTGATAATTTCGCGTGAACACGCATACAGCGGAAAGCAGAGCTGGTTTTTCAGGCTGAGCATTTCGTAATTCTGCTCCATACGTCCCTCCGTTTCAGGCATTTTCTTCGTAAGCGGCACGCACCGCGCGGCTGAGCTGATCGACGCAGGAAGTCGGCCGCATCCCGCAGGTATTGCCGCGGAACATCTCCTCGATCTGCCCGACCGTCCAGCCCTCCACGACCTTCGAGATGGCTTTCAGGTTGCCGGGGCAACCACCGTGAAATTTGACATTGCGCACCACGTCGCCGTCGAGATCGAAGCTGATCTGCGCCGGACAGACGCCCTGCGGCTGATAATGAATGGTTTTCATGGAACATTCCTCCTGTATGCAATCAAATTGCGTTTCTGTTTTATTGGGTTCAATTTAATTATAGCAGACGGAGAGCACCTTGTCAAGTCGTGAGAGGAAGATTTATGATTCCAAATGAATCAGGAATCATGAAACAAGCCAATTCCTCCTTGCAAATTCCATCGTTCTGTGCTATAATAAAAAGGAATCGCTATCACCGAAATCTGATGGAGGAAAAGAATCCTATGACCGATACCGAATACCGCGAATTGAAGCGCGATGCGCTGGCACGCTGCTTTTCCCGCATGAATCCGCCGCAGCTTGATGCCATTACCACCGTGAAGGGCCCTGTCCTCGTCCTGGCCGGCGCCGGCTCCGGCAAGACGACCGTCATCGTCAACCGCATCGCCAATCTGGTGCTGTTCGGGGATGCGCTGTACGGCGACGCTCCCGTTCCGCCGGCTTCCGACCTCGAAAAACTACGCGCTTACGCCGAGGGCGGCATGATGTCGATGGGGGAACTCCAGGATATCATCGCCGATTATCCCATTAAGCCGTGGCAGATCCTTGCCATCACCTTTACCAATAAAGCCGCCGGCGAGCTCAAGACCAGACTCGCCGACACGCTCGGCGAAGCCGCACTCCATATTCACGCCGCGACGTTCCATTCGGCTTGCGTGCGGATCCTGCGAAGCTGTATCGACCGCGTGGGCTACAACAAGAGCTTCACCATCTACGACAGCGACGACTCCCTGCGCACCATGAAAGCCTGCATGAAAGACCTCGATATTTCGGAGAAAAAATTCCCTCCGAAAAGCGTCTTAGGCTCCATCAGTGCTGCCAAGGACCGCATGATCTCTGCCGAGGAATACGAATTGGAAGCCGGCAACGACTACTGGAAGCACGTCACCGCCAAGCTCTACAAGGCGTATCAGGCGCGTTTGCAGGAAGCCGATGCGGTGGATTTCGACGACCTGATCTACCTGACCGTCCGCGTCTTTGAGGAAAATCCCGATGTTCTGGAGAAATACCAGAACCGCTACCGTTACATTCTCGTGGACGAGTACCAGGACACGAACTATTCCCAGTACCGTCTGGTCAGCCTGCTGGCCGCACGCCACGGCAATCTTTGCGTCGTCGGCGACGATGACCAGAGTATCTATCGCTTCCGCGGCGCGACCATCGAGAATATCCTCCAGTTCGAGGAGCAGTTCCCCGGCTGCAAGACCATCCGCCTGGAGGAGAATTACCGTTCGACGCAGAACATCCTCGATGCCGCCAATGCCGTCATCTCCAACAACAAGGCGCGAAAAGAGAAGAAGCTCTGGACTTCCGCCGGTGAGGGCGAGAAAGTCACGCTCCTGCGCGTTTCCGGTGAGCGCGACGAGGGACAGTTCATCTGCGATACCATCGAGGAGGAAGTCGCCAATGGTAAGTCGTATTCAGATTTTGCCGTGCTGTACCGCATGAACGCCCTCTCGAACAGCGTAGAACGCGCGATGATGCGCAATAAACTCCCGTACCGGATCTACGGCGGCGTGCGCTTCCAGGATCGCAAGGAGATCAAGGATGTGACGGCGTATCTGTGTGTGCTGCAGAATCCGAACGATTTCGTGCGGTTCGAGCGCATCGTCAATGTCCCCAAGCGCGGCATCGGGGAAGCCACGGTCGTCAATATCATCCAGATTGCCCGTGACCTGCACATGAGCCCCCTCGAAGTCGTGAAAAACTGCGAAGAATTCCCGCTTCTCGCCAAGCGAAAATCCGCCCTCCTGCAATTCGGTGCGATGATCGAGGAGCTGACCGAGCTGGCGGAAACCCTGCCGCTGGAGGAGCTGTTTGACCAGATGCTCGAAAAGACCGGCTACACCCTGATGCTCCAGGCCGAGGGTGAACAGGGCGAGACACGTCTGGAGAATGTCAAGGAATTCCGGTCGAATATCGTGGACTACGTTCGGGAGAGCGAAAACCCCAGTCTGGAGGGTTTTCTGGAGGAAACCGCCCTCTATACCGACGCCGACCGCGAAAGCACGGAGGACAGTGTTTCCCTCATGACGATGCACGCCGCGAAAGGTCTGGAATTTGACACGGTGTTCGCAGTCGGCATGGAGCAGGGGATCTTCCCGTCGATGCGCAGTATGGACAGCGAAGCCGATCTGGAGGAGGAGCGCAGACTGGCGTATGTGACGATCACCCGTGCCAAGCGGCATCTGTATCTCATCCAGTCGAGGGAGCGCCTGCTGTTCGGTTCGTACAAGCAGAATCCGCTGTCGCGTTTCGTCAAGGAGATCCCGGAGGAGCTTGTAAACCTTGACGACCGCGTGCCGCACATCGGGGACAGACCGGCGGAGATCGGCGGCGCATCGGGTGTTTCCGGTATCCGCGCACAAATGGCAGCGATCCAGCGGCAGCGTGCTGCAAAGCCGGTTTCGTCTGCCGGGAACGGTCTGAGTTTCGCCGAGGGTGAGCGCATTTCGGATGCGATGTTCGGTGAGGGAACGATTCTCCGCGCAGAATCCATGGCGGGAGACTACCTGCTGGAGGTGGCGTTCGATACCGTCGGCACGAAGAAGCTGATGGCGAAATACCGCAAGATCACGAAACTTTGAGGAACTGCTTATGGATCAGGAGAAAGACATCACCCGTGAGGAACGGGAATTGCTGACTTTATTGCGTTCCCGACCGGAGATGTATTTAGGCTACTATGCCGGGCTGCATGAATTTGTGGAATTTGTCCGCGGCTATGAAGTGGCCGCCATGCGCCACCATCTGCATGAGGTAAGGTTTTTGCCGGAGGGGTTTCAGGAATTCATCGAGGAGCGCTTCACGGGCGAAACCGGCGGTGCATACGGCTGGTGGCATCACATCATGGAGGCAGAACCGGATAACCGCGCAGCACTGGGATATTTCTGGCTTCTGCTGAATGAATATCTGTTCTCGTGCGGCTTGGCGATCATACCGCCGCCGCGCACGATGCCGGAACAGCCGCGGAAAGAGGACGGACTGTCGGGGATCGGGTTCACCGACCTGTCGCGTCTGGCGGAGTCCTATATGCGCACCTTCAACGGCGAACCGTGGTGGGATCGCTGGGACAAGGCCACCGCACTCGCTCGCCTGAAGGACCTCTACCGATCCCCCGGATTTGACGGCACGAGCGTCTGGAAGGACGGGATGCCGGTGGGCGCGGTCATGGGCCGACGGGAACGCTATTGCGACGGTGACTGCTTCCAGATCGTCGAATTCTGGGTGGAACCGCGTGTGCAGCACGAGGGCTGGGATGCGCGGCTGCTGGCGGATCTGCGTGATCGCCTGCGGATCCAGGGTGTGCGGAAAATCTTCCTCGTGACCGTGCAGACACCGCAGATCGGGGAATTCTACACGAAAAACGGCTTTGTCCTGCAAGACGGGATGTGCGTGATGCAGATTCCGGAATGAGAAATTCGCCCCTCGGTTTCAGGGAATCCCCTGCGGCTGAGGGGTTTGCATTTGGAGATTTCCTTTGAAAATTTCTTCCCAAATCATTGACGAACCCCCGGATTTATGTTATAATAGAACTGTATGTTTATTAGAACCATAACCCATAGGAGATGATCGCGTGAACGTGAAACTGATCGCCCATACCGTGATGCCGGAAAAAGTCGTAGCGGCGGCGGCAAAGCTTTGCTATTCCAATACAGGCGCTATGGACCTGATGGAGGGCTTGACCGACGAAAAAGCCGGAAGCTTCGTCGAAATGCTTGCTACTCTCGGCCACGAGAGCCCGATCGAACACGCCAGCTTCACCTTTGCGATCGAAGGCGTTTCGCGTTCGCTCCTTGCCCAGATCACGCGCCATCGTCTGGCAAGCTTCTCGGTGCAGAGCCAGCGGTATGTGAAACTCACGGATTTTGAGTACATCACACCGCCCGAAATTGCGTCGGTTCCGGAGGCACACGCGCTCTTTGACGAAACGATGCAGACCTGCGTCGAGTCCTATCGCAGGCTGACGGAACTTCTCGAAGAAAAGCACTTTGCGGATTTCACAGCGCAGGGGCTCCCCGAAAAGGAAGCACGCCGCAAAGCCGAAAAGAAAGCCATCGAGGACGCACGCTTCGTTCTCCCGAACGCCAGCGAGACCAAGATGGTCATGACGATGAATACCCGTGAACTCCTGCATTTCTTCCGTCTGCGCTGCTGCAGCCGCGCCCAGTGGGAGATCCGCGCACTGGCGAAAGCCATGGTCGCGGAGGTCTACCCGATCTCACCGGCGCTGTTTGCGAAGGCAGGGCCGTCCTGCGTGTCCGGTTCCTGTCCGGAGGGCAAGATGACTTGCGGCAAAATGCAGGAAGTCCGCGAAGAATACCGCGTTCTCAAGGAGCAGGCTCATGCTTGAATTCCGCACGATCTCACTCGACGACCGCGATTGGATCACGCAAGCACTGCGGAAAACCGATTCACGCGGCTGTGAGTACAGCTTCGCCAACAATATGGCATGGCGGAGATTGTCAGGCTCGCAGATCGCGCAGTATGGGGATTTTTACATCTGCTGCGCAATGGAGACCGAGGATGGCGTGCCAAGCTTCTGCGCTCCGGCAGGCGAGGGCGACTACCGCGCGGTGATCGAAGCCATGCGGCATTTTTCCGCGTTCAGACACTGTCCGCTGGACATCTGGAATGTGTCCCCACAGCGCCTTGCATGGCTGCACGAGACATATCCCGACCAGTTCACAGTCGAAGAAAACCGCGATAGCTGGGACTATTTGTATCGCGCAGAGGATCTTGCAAATCTCTCCGGCAGAAAGTACCATCAGAAACGCAATTTCCTGCACAGGTTCGAGTCCTACGGGTGCTGGTATGCGCCGCTGACGGAAAACGATTTCGATGACTGCATCGCATTTGCGGCGATGCGTTATAATGACAAGCTGGAGGGCGACCATTCCGGCATCGCGGAGCAGTTTGCGATCGACACCTATTTCCGGCATTTTCACGAACTGGGCTTGCAGGGCGGCGTGTACCGGTCAGGTGAGCATCTGGTGGCATTCACCATCGGAGAACCGCTGAATTCCGACACATTCTGCGTTCACATCGAGAAAGCGATGACGGTTTTTCAAGGATCGTATGCCGCGATCAACCAGCGGTTTTCGCAGGAAATTCTCGCGCAGGGCTTTACCTATATCAACCGCGAGGAGGATATGGGGCTGCCCGGTCTGCGCAAAGCCAAGGAATCCTATCACCCGTGCATGATGCAGGAAAAGTACCATGTCCGGTTCAAGTATTAATATAAAGGAGTCACAATCATGATCTATGTTTTTCTGGCAAACGGATTTGAAGAAGTCGAGGCGCTGACACCGGTGGATCTGCTGCGCCGCGCCGAGCGTCAGGTACAGCTTGTGGGTGTCGGCGGAAAGACCATCACCGGTTCGCACGGCATCAAGGTCGAGTGCGACATCACCGCGAATGAGATCGTCCTCGGCGGCGACCTCGAAATGATCGTTCTCCCCGGCGGTATGCCCGGCACGCTGAATCTGGAGAAGTCCGAGGCTGTCCAGACGGCAGTGGATTTCTGCTATGACCGCGGCATTTTTATCGGCGCGATCTGCGCAGCACCGTCGATCCTCGGCCACAAGGGGCTGCTGAACGGCAGAAATGCCATCGCATACCCCGGCTTTGAGGGACAGCTGGCAGGCGCGACGATCTGTGAGCATTCCGTGGTGCAGGATGAGTTCATCATCACCGCACAGGGCGCAGGCGCAGCCGTTCCGTTCGGTCTGAAGCTGGCGGAAGTTCTCTGCGGGGCGGACAAGCCCAGGGCACTGGCCGCTTCCATCTGCTACCCGGAGCATTGACGTGAGCGTTTCTGACGATAAAAAAGCCCTGCGCAGCGCGATCCGCATGGTCATGCGGGGGATCACACCGGAGGATCAGTTCCGCATGGATATGATGATGCACCGCAATCTCCTGCGGCAGCCGTGGCTGCACGAAGCCGACCTGCTCCTGTGCTACTGCTCGACGAAAGCCGAACCGGACACGCACTGGCTCATCGGCTGGGCATTCGACAACGGCAAGCGGATCGCGCTTCCGGTCTGTACGGCACAGGGGGAGATGCATTTTTATGTGATCCGCAGCATGGCGGAGCTGCGCCGCGGAAAATACGGCATCCTCGAACCCACCGGCAGGGAAGAAGCCGTCATCACCGAAAAAACGCTTTGCATCGTGCCGGCAGTGGCATTCACAGAGGACGGCAGACGGCTTGGCAAGGGCGGCGGCTATTAT
This sequence comes from Oscillospiraceae bacterium, assembly GCA_017394565.1. GTDB lineage: Bacteria > Bacillota > Clostridia > Oscillospirales > Ruminococcaceae > UBA3855. The sequence goes on from JAFPXW010000407.1 coordinate 6,649, forward strand.
GACCGGTTTCTGGAAGCCCATCCGCAGCTGCGCACGATCGGGCTGACCTATCACCGCCTGCTGCAGGAGGATATCCCCTGTGAGCCGCATGATATTGGTGTGGATACAGTCGTGACGGACTGAGCAATAAGAGATTTATGATGTGCGCCGACAAGACGCATGGTTCTGGAGGTTAACATGGCACAAAGATCCGAAAAAGACCGTTCCTATCAGGAACTTCTGCGATCTGTTTCCGAACAGGCAGACAACAGCACGGAGGAAAAAGATCCGTCGGTGGAAGTCGATATTCACGGCGATCCGGTCGAACCCGAGCCGGTCGCACCGCATACGGAGGATACGCCCCACAGACGGCGCACACCGCAGAACGGCGGCAATGCACCGCAGCGCAGTCACGCCGGCGGCAAGAAAAAGAAAAAACGCAGAAAGCACCGCAGTGCGCGAGTGTTCGGCGTACTCATCATGCTGACGCTGATCTTCGTGATCTCGATCTCGCTTTCCGTCCTCATCATCGACGTCGGCAAGGATATGCTGGGACTCGAAGGCACGGAAACGCTGGTCGTTTTCAATATCCCGGAAGGCGCCACCACTGCCGAGATCGCCGAATCCCTCGGGGAGATGGGCATTATCAAGCGCCCGAAGGCATTTATGTATTTCTCGCGTCTGTCGAAGGCGGATGCCGGCTATATCGCAGGTGACCACGAGGTCAGCAGCGCGATGGCCTACGAGGAGATCATCAACGAACTCAGCGGCAACGCGATCACCGAGGATCAGGTGGCAGTCGATGTCATGTTCCCGGAGGGCTGCACGCTGATCGACGCCGCCAAGAAGCTGGAGGAAGCCAATGTCTGCGATGCACAGCGCTTCCTGTATTACTTCAATACCGGCAACCTCGGCTATGACTTCGAGAAGTATCTGCCCCAGAATACCGGTCTGAAATTCTACCGCATGGAGGGCTACCTGTTCCCGGACACCTACACGTTCTATGAGGACATGGAGCCGAGTGCCGTTTGCCAGAAGATCTACGTCAATTTTGACACCAAGATCACGGACGAAATGTACGACCGCATGGAGGAGCTTGATGTGACGCTCGATGAGGTCATCACACTCGCGTCCGTGGTGCAGTGCGAGGCGGCGGACGCGGAGGAAATGCCGAAGATCGCGTCTGTTTTCTGGAATCGTCTGGAGCATCCGGCGGAATTCGGCGGCAAGCTTCAGTCCAACCCGACGACCAATTATGTGGACAATGTCATCAAGAAGAATGATACCCTCCACAATGATCAGATGTACGAGGCTTACGACACCTACAAGTGCAAGGGCTTGCCGGCAGGCGCGATCTGCAACCCCGGCCTTGATGCGATCAATGCCGTCCTGTATCCGGAAGAGACCGGCTACTACTACTTCTACGCGGACATCGACACCAAGCGCACCTATTTCGCAAGAACACTCGACGAGCATAACGACAATATCGCCCGCGTCAACGGCGAATATGTCGAGGAGGATGACGAGGAAAACGCTGAGGGGGACGCAGAATGATGCGTCCGGAGGTACTTGCGCCGGCAGGTGATATGGAACGCCTGCGTGCGGCGCTGGACTTTGGTGCGGATGCCGTCTACCTCGGCGGCAATCTGTTCGGGATGCGGCAGGGCGCACCGAATTTTGATGCAAAAGCCCTGTGCGAAGCCGTTTCCCTTGCACATTCGATGGGGAAA
>JAFPXW010000408.1 GCA_017394565.1 Oscillospiraceae bacterium
CACAGAACGGTTACGGAACCGTCGAGTACACGCAGGGAACGCTCAACCTCTACAGTGAAGTCAACGTGTCCGGGGGTGTCGATGATATTGATTCTGTGGCCTGCCCAGAATGCAGTGGTAGCTGCAGAAGTGATGGTGATACCTCTCTCCTGCTCCTGCTCCATCCAGTCCATGGTAGCGGCACCCTCGTGGGTTTCGCCGATCTTGTGGTTAACACCGGTGTAGAACAGGATACGCTCGGTTGTGGTGGTCTTACCGGCATCGATGTGTGCCATGATGCCGATGTTTCTGGTCATTTCCAGACTACAATCTCTTGCCATAGCATTTCCTCCTTAAGCCGATATTACCAGCGATAGTGAGCAAACGCCTTGTTTGCCTCAGCCATCTTGTGCGTATCTTCACGCTTCTTGCAAGCACCGCCATTGCCCTGCAGAGCATCCATGATCTCGCCGGCAAGTCTTTCCTTCATGGTCTTTTCGTTGCGCTCTCTGGAATACTTGGTGATCCATCTCAGGCCGAGAGTCTGCTTTCTCTCCGGACGAACCTCCATCGGAACCTGATAGGTCGCACCGCCGAGACGGCGAGCCTTGACCTCGAGCTGAGGCATGATGTTCTCCATAGCCTCTTCAAAAACCTCCAGAGCGTCTCTGCCAGTCTTCTCTGCTACGATCTCGAATGCACCGTAAACGATCTTCTGAGCAACACCCTTCTTGCCGTCGAGCATTACGTTGTTGATCAGACGAGTCACGAGCTTGGAATTGTATACAGGATCCTGCAGTACATCACGCTTTGCGACATTACCTCTTCTTGGCATTTCGCTTCCCTCCTTCACATTAGTTGTGTGGTTGTCCACAGTGTGAATTCATCGGTACTCGCACCGCTTGTCCGCGGTACGTCACCAGTGCAGAGGCTGTCATCTATATAATAACAGACTCCACAGCTTGTGTGTGGTGATTCTGAATGATTCACGAAATTAGATTAAAAATGGTTTGTGGCTTACGCCTTCTTGCCTGCCTTAGGCTTCTTAGCACCGTACTTGGAACGTGCCTGATTACGGTTAGCAACACCCTGTGCATCGAGCGCACCGCGGATGATGTGGTAACGTACACCAGGGAGGTCCTTTACACGGCCGCCGCGGATCAGAACAACGGAGTGCTCCTGAAGATTGTGGCCGATACCCGGGATGTAGGAAGTTACCTCGTAACCATTTGTCAGCTTAACTCTGGCGATCTTACGCATTGCGGAGTTCGGCTTCTTCGGTGTCGTGGTCTTAACGACAGTGCAAACGCCTCTCTTCTGCGGAGCGCTCTGGTCGATCTGGATCTTCTTCTTTGCGTTGTAACCCTTCTGGAGAGCCGGCGCAGTAGACTTGGATACAGAAACCTTTCTGCCCTTGCGTACGAGCTGGTTAAATGTTGGCATTTGATTTCCTCCTTACTTAAAAATGTTACACGGCGTGAGTTTTGCCGCATACCATGTTATTATACACCCTGAAATGTGGTTTGTCAAGGGGTTTCGGAAAAGTTTTTTCGATGAAAAATTGATGTATTTCATGTATCTTTCCTGTCAGATTTGTGCATGAAACGCCCGGATCCGGGAAAAGAATGAAATTTCGTACAGGTTTTACGAGATTTGATATAAAGGTTTGTGCATATCTCCAAAGTGTAGATGGAACATCTTGACACTCTATATATAATGTGGTATAATACTAAAATGCATCATATTGGCCTTGTGCGCCGGACGGGTTTTTCGGGCAAAAATCGGGTTAATAGTATACCATATGATTTTGCTTTTGTCAAGCCCTGTGGAAAAATTTAATTTCTGCGGCAAACTTAGCCTGATCAAATACTTAATGGAGGTATCCGCCTATGGTAAATGTAACTGCCAAGCAAGTCGGAAAGAACGTAAGAATGAGCTTCGGCAAGATTCCGGAAGTTCTGGATATGCCGAACCTCATTGAGATCCAGAAGAACTCCTATAAGTGGTTCCGTGAGGAAGGACTTGGGGAAGTCTTCAAGGATTTCTCGGCAACGGATTACAACGGCAATCTCGTGCTGACCTTCACCGGCTATCGCTTCGATGACGATCATCTCAAGTACAAGACCATTGCGAAGGCAAAGGAGCATCAGGCTACCTACGCTTCTCCCCTGCGTGTCACCGCAAAGCTCTGGAACAAGGAGACCGGTGAAGTCAAGGAGAGCGAGATCTTCATGGGCGATTTCCCGCTGATGACTGACAGCGGTACATTCGTGATCAACGGCGCTGAGCGTGCGATCGTATCTCAGCTTGTTCGTTCCCCCGGCGTATACTACGATATGGAGAAGGACAAGACCGGTAAGGAGCTGTTCAAGTCCACCATCATCCCGAACCGCGGCGCGTGGCTCGAGTACGAGATGGACTCCAACGACATCGTCTATGTCCGCATCGATAAGAACCGCAAGATCCCGCTGACGACGTTCCTGCGTGCGATCGGTCTGGGTACGGATCAGGAGATCGAGGAGATGTTCGGTCACGACGAGCGTCTGTACGAGACCATCCTCCAGAAGGACACCGCAAAGTCCGTCAACGACGGTCTGGTCGAAACCTATAAGAAGCTTCGTCCCGGCGAGCCGCCGACGGTCGAGAGTGCGCAGAGCCACCTCGATATGCTGTTCTTTGATCCGCGCCGTTATGATCTGTGCAAGTTCGGCCGCTATAAATATAATAAGAAGCTCGGCATCGCTTCCCGTCTGACCGGTCATGTGGCTTCCCGCCCGATCGTGGATCCTGTTACCGGCGAGGTCCTGGCAGAAGCCGGCGAGCTGATGACTTACGAGAAGGCGAATGCCGTTCAGCAGGCTGGTGTCTTTGAGGCTTACCTGACGGTCGAATCCAAGCAGTTCTACACGGACGAAAACGGTCAGAGCCAGGTGCGCATGGTCGAGAAGGAGATCAAGGTGCTGGGTAACGGCATGGTCGATCTCGCAGGCTATGTGGACTTCGATCCGAAGGACATCGGCATCAAGGAACTCGTTTCCATCCGTGTGCTGCGCGATATTCTGGATACGACCGATCCGGCTGACCTCCAGAAGGTCTGCAAGCGCCGCGCCGAGGAACTGATCCCGAACCATATCACACTCGATGATATTTTCGCATCCGTTTCCTACTTCCTGAATCTGTGCGAGGGCGTCGGCAATATCGACGATATCGACCACCTCGGCAACAGACGTATCCGCCGCGTCGGTGAGCTGCTCCAGAACACCATGCGCTCCGGTATGGCAAGAATGGAACGCGGTATCCGCGAGAGAATGAACCTCCAGACACAGGATATGGATGTCATCACGCCGCAGGCACTGGTCAACATCCGTCCGGTCACCTCCCAGATCAAGGAATTCTTCTGCTCTTCTCCGCTGTCCCAGTTCATGGATCAGAACAACCCTCTGGCAGAGCTGACTCACAAGCGTCGTCTGTCCGCCCTTGGTCCCGGCGGTCTGTCCCGTGACCGCGCCGGATTCGAGGTTCGTGACGTACATTATTCCCACTACGGCAGAATGTGCCCGATCGAGACGCCTGAAGGTCCTAACATCGGTCTGATCTCGTATCTGGCGACTTTCGCTAAGATCAATGAGTACGGTTTCATAGAAGCGCCGTACCGCCGTGTGGATAAGGCGACCGGTATCGTTACCGATGAGGTCGTTTATATGCCGGCTGACATGGAGGATAACTTCATCGTCGCACAGGCGAATGAGCCGCTGACTGAGGACGGTCATTTTGCACGTCCGAAGGTTACCGCGCGTTACCGTGACAAGATCCTGGAGTGCGACAACGCGAAGGTCGACTACATGGACGTATCCCCGAAGATGGTCGTTTCCGTCGCAACTGCGATGATCCCCTTCCTCGAAAACGACGATGCGAACCGTGCCCTCATGGGTGCGAATATGCAGCGTCAGGCTGTGCCGCTGCTCAAGACCGAGCGCCCGTTCGTTGGTACCGGTATGGAGTACAAGGCGGCCGTGGACTCCGGTGTCTGCATCCTTTCTGAGTGCGACGGTGTCTGCACATTTGTTTCCGCTGATAAGATCGTGGTGCAGGACGAGAACAAGGTCGATCACGTTTATGAGATGATCAAGTTCCAGCGCTCCAACCAGGATACCTGCGTCAACCAGCGTCCGATCGTCAACTGCGGCGATACCATCCGCAAGGGACAGGTACTTGCAGACGGTCCGGCTACCGCTGACGGCGAAATTTCCCTCGGTAAGAACGCCCTCATCGGCTTCATGACCTGGGAAGGCTACAACTACGAGGATGCCGTTCTGCTGAACGAGCGTCTGGTTCGTGAGGACGTATTTACGTCCATCCACATCGAGGAGTACGAGCTGGAGTGCCGTGACACCAAGCTCGGACCGGAGGAGATCACCCGCGACATCCCGAATGTCGGCGATGATGCCCTCAAGAACCTCGACGAACATGGTATCATCCGCATCGGTGCGGAGGTCACTGCCGGCGATATCCTCGTTGGTAAGGTCACCCCGAAGGGCGAGACCGAGTTGACCGCTGAGGAGCGCCTGCTCCGCGCGATCTTCGGTGAGAAGGCACGCGAGGTGCGTGATAATTCCCTGAAGGTGCCGCACGGTGAAGGCGGTATCGTCATTGACGTCAAGATCTTCAAGCGCGGCGAGAAGATCTCCGATGATACAGGTGCAGAAGTTTCCGAGCTCGGCACTGGCGTCAATATGCTGGTTCGCGTTTATATCGCACAGAAGCGTAAGATCTCTGTCGGCGATAAGATGGCGGGCCGTCACGGTAACAAGGGTGTCGTTTCCAGAATCCTGCCTGAGGAGGATATGCCGTTCCTGCCGGATGGCACGCCGCTGGACATCGTGCTGAATCCTCTGGGCGTACCGTCCCGTATGAACATCGGTCAGGTACTCGAGGTTCACCTCGGCATGAGTGCAAAGGCTCTTGGCTGGCACATCATGACACCTGTATTCGACGGCGCACACGAGGACGACATCCGCGCTTGCTTCCGTGAGGCAAACGAGAAGAATGCGCCTTACCGTGATGAACCGTTCGAGATTGGCAAGATGGACAAGGTCATCAACCCGAAGGCCATCGAGATGAACGAGGACGGCAAATTCACCCTGTACGACGGCAGAACCGGTGAGAAGTTCGATAACCGCGTCACCGTCGGTTATATGTACTACCTCAAGCTCCACCACCTCGTAGATGATAAGATCCACGCACGTTCCGTAGGCCCGTACTCCCTCGTTACCCAGCAGCCTCTGGGCGGTAAGGCACAGTTCGGCGGCCAGCGTTTCGGTGAGATGGAAGTTTGGGCGCTGGAGGCATACGGCGCAGCTTACACCCTGCAGGAGATCCTGACTGTCAAGTCCGACGATACCATCGGCCGTGTCAATACCTACGAGCATATCGTCAAGGGACAGAACGTTCCGAAGCCGGGTATTCCGGAATCCTTCAAGGTACTCATCAAGGAGATGCAGTCACTCGGTCTGGATGTCAAGGTACTCGACGAGAACAAGGAGGAGATCGACCTCAAGCAGCACTTCGAGGAAGACGACGATCTCCCGATGCCGGCAGCAGATTTCAATGATGACTTCCGCAGCGACGAGGACGAATTCGAGAGCCACGGCTTCACCACCGGTGACGTTGAGGATATCGACGCTCCCCTGCCGGATGACGACGAGGACAGCTTCGCAGAGTCCGCAGATCCGGATCTCTCCGATGACGACTTCGGCGACGAGGATCTTTTCTAAGGTCAGGATCGCAAGTTAAGATATAATCAGGTTGCAGGTCCGGCGCGCACCATGCGCCGGCGCCTTGCAAATTCCGTCATATAATCCAACTTCTTATAAGGAGGTAAACGGTTTGGAATCTACGACTTTTGCATCCCTGCAGATCGGTCTGGCTTCTCCGGAGCGCATCCGCGAGTGGTCTTACGGTGTAGTAGAACGCCCCGAAACCATTAACTACAGAACTCAGAAGCCGGAAACCGGCGGTCTGTACTGCGAGCGCATCTTCGGCCCGACCAAGGACTGGGAATGCCACTGCGGTAAGTTCAAGAAGATCCGTTTTAAGGGTAAGGTCTGCGACCGCTGCGGCGTTGAGGTTACCCGTGCCAAGGTTCGCCGTGAGCGTATGGGCCACATCGAGCTGGCGGCTCCGGTTTCCCATATCTGGTACTTCAAGGGTACCCCGTCCCGAATTGGTCAGGTACTGGAGATCTCCCAGAAGCGCCTGGAGGAAGTCCTCTACTTCACCAAGTACGTTGTCATCGAACCCGGCGAAACTTCCCTGATGAAGAACCAGCTCATCACCGAGAAGGAATACCAGGAAACCCTCGAACAGTACGGCGATACCTTCATCGCTGAGATGGGTGCGGAGGCGATCCAGTGGCTCCTCGATGAGTATGATCCGCAGGGTTACATCCGCTTCATGGAGAAGCACATCGAGAAGTTTTCCAAGGTCATCGGCCTGACTGAGCGCGAGATCCATAATTACCTGCACCGCTTCTCTTATTTCGTAGAGAGCGCCGAAAACTCCGGCTATCACGACGGCGACGTTGTGACCTATGCCGACTATAAGGAAATGATCCTCCCCTACAACCGCAAGTGCGAGGATAACCCCTCCGATACACCTGCCGTTGTCAAGACCGGCTTCCAGTACATCACAGAGCTGTTCGAGCAGAAGTTTGATCCGACCAACGAGGCTTTCGCTGAGATCCGCCGTGAGAACTGGATCGGCGATCTGCAGTACACCGCAGATTCCCTCAAGGAAGAACTGCGCGACCTGCCGAACGGTCAGAAGAAGATCAAGATCCTCAAGCGTCTGGAGATCGTGGAGGCTTTCCTCCAGTCCGGCAACAAGCCGAGCTGGATGGTCATGAACGTGGTTCCGGTCATTCCGCCGGATCTGCGCCCGATGGTCATGCTCGACGGCGGCCGTTATGCAACTTCCGACCTCAATGACCTCTACAGACGTGTCATCAACAGAAATAACCGTCTCCAGCGTATGCTCAAACTCGAAGCCCCCGACATCATCGTCCGCAACGAGAAGCGTATGCTCCAGGAAGCTGTTGACGCTCTCATCGACAACGGCCGTCATGGCAGAGCCGTTACCGGCCCGAATAACCGCGCACTGAAGTCCCTGTCCGATATGCTGAAGGGTAAGCAGGGACGTTTCCGTCAGAACCTGCTCGGTAAGCGTGTTGACTATTCCGGACGTTCCGTTATCGTCGTTGGCCCTGAGCTGAAGATGTATCAGTGCGGTCTGCCGAAGGAAATGGCACTTGAGTTGTTCAAGCCGTTCGTTCTGAAGCGACTCGTGGATACCGGCGTCATCGCCAACATCAAGTCTGCCCGCAAGATCGTGGACAGAGCCACCGACAAGGCTGTCTGGGATGCACTCGAAAACGTCATCAAGTCCCACCCGGTTCTCCTCAACCGTGCGCCTACGCTGCACCGTCTGGGTATCCAGGCATTCGAGCCGATCCTCGTAGAAGGCCGTGCGATCAAGCTGCATCCGCTGGTTTGCTCCGCATTTAACGCGGACTTCGACGGCGACCAGATGGCAGTTCACCTGCCGCTGTCCGCTGAGGCCCAGGCAGAAGCACGCTTCCTGATGCTCGCAGCCAACAACCTGCTCAAACTTTCCGATGGTAAGCCTGTTGCTGTTCCGTCGCAGGATATGATCCTCGGTTCCTACTATCTGACCATCCTCAAGGAAGGCGATAAGGGCTCCGGAAAGGTATTCCGCGATGTCGATGAGGCAATGATGGCGTACTACGAGGGTGACGTCACCCTCCATGCTCCGATCCGCGTTCGCATCACCAAGGATGTGGCGGAGAAGAAGCTCTCCAAGATCATCGACTGCACCATCGGCCGTCTGATCTTCAACGAAAATATCCCGCAGAACCTCGGTTATGTGGACAGAACCAACTCCGACCGCCAGTTCGATCTGGAGATCTCGTTCCTGGTTAAGAAGAAGCAGCTCGGTGACATCATCGACCGCTGCATCCGTATCCACGGCACGACCACCACTTCCGAAGTTCTCGATAAGATCAAGTCCCTCGGCTACAAGTTCTCCACCAGATCCGGTATTACCACTGCCGTCTGCGATGCGACCATTCCGCCGCAGAAGAAGGAGATCCTTGCAAAGGCTGACGAGATGATCGAAGTCATCAACAAGCAGTTCAACCGCGGCCGTATCTCCGAGGAGGAAAAGTCCAAGATGGTCGTTAAGACCTGGAACGACGCGACCGACCGCGTCACCGAGGCTCTGAAGGCCAACATGGATCCGTACAACCCGATCCAGATGATGGCTGACTCCGGTGCCCGTGGTTCTATCGCACAGCTGCGTCAGCTCGCTGGTATGCGTGGACTGATCGCCAATACCTCCGGTTCTGTCATCGAGATCCCGATTCGTGCAAACTATCGTGAAGGTCTGAACATCCTGGAGTACTTCATCTCCTCCCGAGGCGCTCGTAAGGGCTTGGCGGATACCGCACTTCGTACCGCTGACTCTGGTTACCTGACACGTCGTCTGGTTGACGTTTCGCAGGATGTCATCATCCGTGAGATCGACTGCGGTGCAACCGACGGTCTGGATGCATACGAGATCACTTCCGGCAACGAGCTGATCGAGAAGATGACCGATCGTCTGGTCGGCAGATTCCTCGTAGAAGATCTGCGCGACAAGGAAACCGGCGAGCTCGTCATCAGCAAGGATAAGATGCTCACGGAGAAGGACGCTGCCAAGATCATTGATATGGGCATTGAGCGCGTCAAGATCAGATCCGTCCTCAAGTGCAAGGCAAAGCGCGGCGTTTGCGCAAAGTGCTACGGCGCGAACCTTGCCAACAACAACCTCGTTTCTGTCGGTGAAGCTGTCGGCATCATCGCGGCACAGTCCATCGGTGAGCCTGGTACACAGCTGACCATGAGAACCTTCCATACCGGCGGTATCGCGTCCGGTGGTGAGGGTGACATCACACAGGGTCTTCCCCGTGTCGAGGAACTGTTCGAGGCCAGAAAGCCGAAGAATGCTGCCATCGTGGCAGGCCGCAGCGGTGTGCTGGAGCTGCGTGAGGACAAGAACCTCCGCACCCTCATCATCCGCGACCTCGAAACCGGCGAAGCAGATGAGCTGTCGGTACCGTACAACTACAAGTACTGCCAGAATGTCCGTGACGGCGCGAAGGTTCAGAAGGGTGACCGCCTGACGGAGGGTAACGTTTATCCGGCTCGTATCCTCGAGGTCCTCGATACTTCCGCTGTACAGGACTACATCATCACCGAGGTACAGAAGGTTTACCGTCTGCAGGGTGTTGATATCAACGACAAGCACATCGAGGTCATCGTTCGTCAGATGCTCCGCAAGGTGCGCGTAGACGACGTAGGTTCCGCTAACGAACTGCCGAATTCTGAGTACCTGCTCCCCGGCACGCTGGTAGAGCGCAAGAAGATCGACGAGATCAACGAGAGAATCCAGGAAGCGATCGACGCTGGCAACACCGATATGAAGTTTGTCACCATCGAGCCTGTTCTTCAGGGTATCACGAAGGCTGCTTCCAGCTCTGAGTCGTTCCTGTCTGCGGCTTCCTTCCAGGAGACCACCAAGGCGCTCACCGATGCTGCGATCCGCGGCAAGATCGACGATCTCCAGGGTCTGAAGGAGAACGTTATCATCGGTAAGCTCATCCCGGCTGGTACCGGTATGGATATCTACAACAATGTGTCTGTTGTCCGTACCGTCAAGGGCGAGGGCGAGCATACTCCGATCAACAATACACTGTAATTTCCATACATCCCCTGCTCCGGCAGGGGATGCATTTTTTTTGCACTTCACTGCATAAAATGACTCTGGCAGGAAATTCAGCTTTACAAATCCGGCGAAATATGGTATACTGAATATATACATTTCGACATCCTACAGAAAGGTGTGTATCCTATGAAACTCAAAGCCGCAGTTACCATTCAATCCTTCGTCATTGTAGCACTCATCGCACTCGTCGGATGGCTGGTATACTCCCAGATCCCGGAAACCGAACCTGCTTCCCTCAATGTGGTGGACGGACAGATCGTGACAGAACCGCGCGACAATGCCTACTCAACCAATGGCGACAAAATCTACCTCGACATGGGCGGCATCGGGGAAATGTGGCTGCCGGTTCTGGAGGACGTGCCTGCCTGCACGCGCGTTCCGGAACAGCACGTTACCCGCAACGGACAGGTCTATTACACAGAAAACGGCGAAATTACGTCGGTACTGGGCATTGACGTTTCCTCCTATCAGGAAACCATCGACTGGCAGCAGGTCAAGGAAGCCGGCATCGACTTCGCTTTCATCCGCTGCGCCTACCGCGGCTACGAAAGCGGCAAGCTGGTCGAGGATCCCAGATTCCACGAGAATATGCAGGGCGCGATCAATGCCGGCATCCAGGTCGGCGTGTATTTCTACTCGCAGGCGACAACGGCCGAGGAAGCGCGTGAGGAAGCCGATATGACGCTCAGCATGATCGACGGCTACGAGCTGACGTATCCCGTGGTGTACGACTGGGAAACCGTTTCCGACGATGCAGCACGCACTGACGGCATTTCTGTCGATGAGCTGACCGCCTGCAATCTCGCGTTCTGCAAGCGCATCCAGGAAGCCGGCTACACACCGATGATCTATCAGAACAAGCGAACTTCCCTGCTCAAGCTCGACCTGCCGGCGCTCAAGGACTATGATTTCTGGCTCGCGGAATACACCGATCAGGCGACCTATTACTACGACTACCGCATCTGGCAGTACTGCTCGGACGGACAGGTGCCCGGTATCAGCGGCGTGGTGGATATGAATATCTGCTTCCAGCCGTATGCCTGAGGACGCCTTATGAAACAGAAACGCTCCTTGATCGCCATGCTGACCATCTGGCTGCTGCTGGGACTAGTCAATCTGCTGGCGCGGATGTTTCCGGCGGCGGTCGATCTCTACATCTCGAAGCTCTTTCCGTTGATCTCCGGTCTGTGGTCGCGGATTTCTGGCATATTCCCATTTTCGGTCGGCGAATGGATGATCGTCACCGGCATCGCCCTGGTCGTGATCGCGATCCCCAGCGTGCCGTTGGTTTTGATTTTTGGCAAATCGAAGCGCAAAACGATCCTTGGCATCGCCGGACAGTGCTACGGCTGGATCGTCACCTGGGTATTCTGTGTGCTGACGTTCCGGTTTTTCATCCTATATCAGGGTACACAGCTGAGCAAGACCATTGACCACACCACCTACTCAAACGCCGATGTTCTGAACGTCTACCAGCAGCTGGTGGACGGCGCGAATGCAGAAGCGGAACTGGTCGCGCGTGACGAGAATGGGTATTTTATCCTGAGCGATGACCTGATGCCGGAAGCCAAAGCCTGCATGGCACGCCTGGGAGAGATTTACCCACAATATCGCGGCTTTTATCCGGATGCCAAACCCATCCATCATGCCTATTTCTTCTCGCAGCAAAGTCTGCTGGGCATCTACTATCCGCACTCGATGGAAGCCAACTACAATCCCGTTGTGTACGATCACAATCTGCCCGTCACGGTCTGCCACGAGTTCACGCACCTGAAGGGCAACATTTTTGAGGACGAGGCTGGCTACTACGCTTTTTTAGCGTGCATGACGAGTGAAAGTCATGATTTTCGCTATTCTGCTTATATTTCTGCAATTGAGTGGTTTGAGCCGGAACTTGGTGATGACGAGGAGGCGTGGGAGGAGTTTTTCAGGATCGAAGCCAAGTGCAGCGATCAGCTCTGTCGGGATCTGTACACCTTCGTTCCCGATGATTACTGGGAGACGCACCAGGAGGCCGAGGAGGTCATCCCGACTGCCATCGTTTCTGACGCCGCCAATACTGTCATGGACACCTCGCTCAAGGTCAACGGCGTGACCGAAGGCGTCGGTTCCTACAGCGGCATGACGCTCCTGCTGCTGCATCACTATCTGGATGAATAATCATTCCCCGAATGTATCGTAATCGTCACATTCGGGGATTTTTTTCACGGCAGACTTGACAAATCCGCGCAATTATGGTACTATAATAAGGTACGCAAAAAATCAGAACAGGAAGGATCAGAAATGCCAAGAAAAAAAGAACTTCCCAAGAAGCCAAAGCCGACCATGGAAGCATGGTTCGAGGGCGCAGGCTCCACACAGGAGGAGTCGATCACTGATACACTGGAAAAGAACTATCTCCCCTACGCGATGAGCGTGATCATTTCGCGTGCGCTGCCCGAGATCGACGGTTTCAAGCCGTCTCACCGCAAGCTGCTGTACACGATGTATAAGATGGGGCTGCTCAACGGCCCTCGCACCAAGTCAGCCAACGTCGTCGGTCAGACCATGCGCCTCAACCCCCACGGCGACCAGGCGATCTACGAGACCATGGTGCGCCTGACCAGAGCCAACGAATGCCTGCTGCACCCGTATGTGGACAGCAAGGGTAACTTCGGCAAGCACTACTCGCGCGACATGGCGTTTGCGGCTTCGCGATACACCGAGGTCAAGCTGGCACCGATCGCGGAGACGCTGTTCTCGGAGATCGACCGCGAAACGGTCGATTTTGTCCCGAACTACGACAACACGATGCAGGAGCCTTCCCTGCTCCCGGCGACGTTTCCGTCGATCCTCGTCAACGCAAATATGGGTATCGCCGTTTCGATGGCGAGCAATATCTGTCCTTTCAATCTCGTGGAGCTTTGCGAAACCTGCATCGCGCTTATGAAGGATCCGGCGCACGACATTCTGTCTACGCTGAAGGGGCCGGATTTCCCGTCGGGCGGCTATATCCTGCACGATGAAGCCGAGCTGCGCCGCGTCTATGAAACCGGCAGAGGCTCGATCAGGCTGCGTTCCAAGTGGAATTATGACAAGGCCGCCGGTTGTATTGAAGTCACAGAGATCCCCTATACCACGACGCTGGAGCAGATCAAGGACAAGATCGCAGAACTTGTCAAAAACGGCAAGCTGCGCGAGGTCTCCTATGCGCGTGACGAGATCGACGTGAACGGATTCCGCCTTGCGATCGACATCAAGCGCGGCACGGATCCCGAAAAGCTCATGGCAAAGCTGTTCCGGATGACTCCACTGCAGGATAGCTTCGGCTGCAACTTCAATATCCTGATCGGCAATCAGCCGCGCGTCATGGGCATTCGTGAAATTCTTGAAGAATGGCTGGCATTCCGTGAAGAATGCGTGCGCCGGAGAGTGTACTTCGACCTGAACAAGAAACGTGAGCGCCTGCATCTGCTGGAAGGTCTGAAGAAAATCCTCCTTGACATTGATAAGGCGATCGCGATCATCCGTGCGACTGCTGAGGAAGCGCAGGTCGTCAAGAACCTGATGGACGGCTTCTCGATCGACGAGATCCAGGCAGAATACGTTGCGGAAATCAAACTCCGCCACCTCAACCGTGAGTATATCCTCAACAAGATCGAGGATGTGGACAAGCTTGCGGAGGAGATCGCGGATATGGAGGACATCCTCGCAAATCCCAAGCGCATCCGCAAGATCATCGAAAAGGAGCTCAAGGAGACCGCCAAGAAATACGGTCAGCCGCGAAAGACCATGTTCCTCCACGTCACTGAGGAGGAGGACATCCCGATCGAGGACGACACACCCGATTATCCGGTGCATCTGTTTCTCACGAAAGAGGGATATTTCAAGAAGATCACTGCGCAGAGCCTGCGCATGAGCGGCGAGCAGAAGGTCAAGGAGGGCGACAGCATCGCCCAGCAGTTCGAGGCAACGAATCGTTCGGAATTGCTCTTCTTTACGACCAAATCTCAGGTCTACAAATGCCGCGCGGCAGTGTTCGAGGATGGTAAGGCGTCCAATCTCGGCGATTACATTCCGGTCAAACTCGGATTCGATGAGGATGAACTGGTCGTCGGCATGGTCATGACCAATGATTACATGGGTGAGCTTGTCTTTATCTACGAAAACGGCAAGGCTGCGAAGGTTCCGCTTTCTGCTTACGAGACAAAGACGAACCGCAAGAAGCTGACTGGTGCATTCTCGGATAAGTCGCCGCTGGTGAAGCTGTTCCATCTGATGGAGGAGGAAACGCCCATTTTGCTGCGTTCTTCCGGAAATCGTGCCATTCTCGTTGATTCTTCGATGATCCCGGAGAAAACGACCAGATCGACACAGGGCGTTAACGTCATGACGCTCAAATCCAAACAGATCGTCACCTCTGCGGAAATTCCACGCGGCGAACTGCTCGAAATTGCTGAAAGCTTCCGCGTCAAGACCATTCCCGCTGCCGGTAAACTGGCAAAGGAACTGGCTGATTCCCAGCAGCTCTCTCTCGTATAACACTTCTCACTCCCACTTGCAGATGCAGGTGGGAGCTTTTTATGGCGAATCATAGCAAAAAAATCCCCCTGCCATACGACAGGGGGAAAGATGTTTTGCAGTTGCAGGAGTGATTACTCCTTAACGCCGCCAAGTGCTACACCAGCGATGATGAACTTGGACAGAATGAAGTAAACGATTACGATCGGCAGGATAGAAAGGGTTACGCAGAGGAAGTTAACACCGTTATCGATGTTCTTATCGAATGCGAGAACCTTAGATACCATGATCGGGATAGTCGCCAGCTTCTCATTCTTGAGGATCATGTTCTGGGTGTAGTAGTTGTTCCAGTTTGCTACGAAAGCAAAGATTGCCTGTACTGCGATTGCCGGCTTCATCATCGGGATCGCAATGGTCAGGAAGGTGCGGAACTCGCCACAGCCGTCAATTCGGGATGCCTCTACGATATCCAGCGGGAAGCTCGACTTCATATAGGAAACCATGAAGAAGATAACGCCAGGTGCAGCGATCGCAGGAACGATCAGCGGAATGAAGTTGTTGATCAGGTGCAGAGAGTACATGAAACGTACAAAACCTGCGGAAGATACCTGTACCGGAATCATCATAACTGCGATGATGAACGTATAGGCTGCGCTGTTGAGCTTGAACTCGTAAACAGTCAGACCATATGCGGTCATAGCAGAGAAGAATACAGTCAGGAACGTGGTGCAGCCTGCGATAATCAAGCTGTTGAGATAACCCTGACCAACATTGAATGCATTGTGATACTGGGTCGCAACACGCTTTGCAGTCTTGCCTGCGTCTTCCGGCAGATTATTCATCAGAGTCTGCAGGTTTGCGCCAAGGGACTTACCGAACCAGAAACGGGACGGATTCTGCGCCAGATCCATGCTGTTGTGGGTAGAGTTGACGATCAGGATATAGATCGGAACAAGACAAATCAGAGTCAGGAGAACGCAAACCACG
>JAFPXW010000409.1 GCA_017394565.1 Oscillospiraceae bacterium
ATATAGGCAATTTTCGCGCCCCTGACCTGCTGTTCGATCTGCCCGAAATCGGGAGAACCGTCGGGCTTGAGATCCACCTGCTCGTAGATCACGCCGAAATCTTTCAGCGAACCGTCGCCGTCCCTGCCGGAAATGCCGATGACCGGTTCGATGGTGTCGTAAGGTTTGCCCGTGACAGCGACCATTCTGTCGCCGGTGCGCAGAACGCCGAACAGTGCGACCGTCAGCGCGTGCGTACCCGATACGAAATTATGGCGCACCAGCGCATCTTCCGCGCCCAAGACCTGTGCCCAGACCGCATCCAGCACGTCGCGTCCCAAGTCACCGTAGCCGTAGCCGGTACTGATGCCGAAACACGGTTCGCTCACGCGCTGATCGGCGAAGGCACGCAGTACTTTCGCGGCATTGTGGCGTGCGGTTTCGTCAATTTTCGCGAAAACCGGCGCACAAAGTGCCTCCGCCTCCGCTGCGAGCCGTTCGATGCGCTCGTCAATGGCAAAATACTCACGAATTCCCATTATCCAAAAGTCCTTTCGTTATCTGATCCTGTGCATCCTCGGTGCGTTCGAGGACATATTCCGTTTCGATCGCCTTGAAGCCGATCTCGCTGTAGAAGCTCTCACGGATGTCGAGGGCGTACAGCACCGCCTGCTTGCCGAACTGCGCTAAGAAACCCGCCAGCCAGCGCAGGAAAATCCGCGCGTGACCGAGGCCTCTGGCTTCCGGCAGTGTTGCGACCTGACCGACCAGCACATGGTCGTCGATGTCGAACATGATGGTCGCCGTGGTGCTGTTTTTATACGTCATGACGTGGCTGACACCGTGGCGGCAGCGGTGGGACGTATCCGTCAGCCACAGCGAATGATCCTGTAGATTCGGGAAACCGGCTTGCAGGATCTTGTAAACATCCTCCAGCGAAGGATTGAATTCGACAAATTCCTCCGCCGACTGCGCTGCCGGATCGGGCTGGAGTTCAAATGTCGTGCGGTGCAAAGACTGATATTCCGGCAGCATTTCGGCAAGTCTTGCGCGGACAGGTTCGTCGCATTCGATGCGGAACGGCTGGTGCATCCGGATGAACAGCGCCAGATTTTCGCTCTCCTCCTCCGGCGCGGACACGATCAGCATGGTGCTGTTATAGCAAAGCATCACGCCCGTTTCGCCGACCGTAAAGAACTGACAGAACGAATAGCCCAGTCCATAGGCTTTATAATAGGAATACATCTTCCGTCCGCGCCATGTTTTGCGCAGAAGATAGGTATTCAGGTCACATTCCTTGCTGATAAGTTTAATCATACATGATTCTTCCTTTACGGGAATTATTTCACCCTGGCGCCCTCCAGCGAATCGGCGCTCGTGATGGGACGGATGACGCGGCAGGGATTTCCGGCGGCGAGGACACCGGCGGGGATACTGTGGAGTACAACGCTTCCGGCGCCGATGACCGAGCCTGCCCCGATGGTCACGCCGCCGCAGATCTTCACATCCGCCGCGATCCAGCAGCCGTCCCCGATGGTGATCGGTGCGCCGTATTCGAGGTCGTAGTACGAACCGTCCTCGCGCCGGCGGAGATTGCGTTCCTCCGGCAGCATCGGATGCAGCGGTGTCAGCAGCGAGCAATTCGGGCCGAAAAAGACATCATTGCCGATGGTGACCGGGCAGGTGTCCAGCACCGTGAAATTGAAATTCGCAAAGCATCTGTCGCCAAATGTCGTAAATTCGCCATAATCAATTTGCAGCGGACAGGTGATGTACGTTCCCTCGCCTAAGTGTCCGAACAGCTCATGGAGCAGTTTGCTGCGCGTTTCGGCATCGGTTTCCGGTGTCTGGTTCAGCACGCGGCAAAGTTCGTGCGCACGCATTCGCTTGGCTTCGAGCGTCTTGTCGGACGGATCGTAAAGCTCGCCGGCAAGCATTTTTTCCTGTTCTGTTCTCATATCAAAGCTCCTGAATCTGCGAGATCATCGCATTCGCAAGCGTCAGGCTTTGCTCCATATCGCTCACCTGCGCCACGCAGTAGGGGGAATGCAGGCAGCGGCACGGGATGGAGATTGCCATCGTTCGCACGCCTGCGCGTGTGATATGCACCGCACCTGCGTCATTTCCGCCGGCAACCCGCGTCTTGGTCTGGCAGGGGATACCGAGCATTTCCGCCTGTGCGAATGCCAGGCGATAGAGCTCCTTATCGTAAATGGTACGTCTGTCCATGAAGCTCACAACAGGGCCGTTGCCCAGTCTGCAAACCGCCGCATCGCCCGTCACGCCGTCAAGGTCAGCGGCAGTCGTGGTTTCCAGAATGATCGCAAAATCGGGATCAATGGCGTATGCCGCACACCCCGAGCCGCGCAGACCGATCTCCTCCTGCACGAAAAAGGCGAACCATGTGTCGTATGCGATCTCGCCGGACAGCATACACAGCATCGCCGCACAGCCGAACCGGTCGTCGATCGCCTTGCAAGCGACTTTGCCGCCGCCACCCTTTGCGCCGCCACCCTTTGCGCCGTCAGGCGCATTGGGCGGCATACTGCCAGCGGAGGCTCCTCCGCCGAGATTTGTCCATTCGCTGTGGTAGCAGAAGCTTTCGCCGATGGAAATGAGCTGCTGTGTTTCCTCCCTCGAGGACGTGCCGAGGTCGAGGAAAAGTTCCTTGAAATCGGGCTTTTCGTCGCGTTCCTTGGCGCTGAGCTTGTGTACGGGCTTCGCGCCGATGACGCCGATGCCGATGTCGGGATTCTCCACCGCACGGCCGATCACCACGTCCGCATCCACGCCGCCCACGGGAGCGATGGTGCATTTGCCGTCCGGCTCGATGCCGGTGACGATAAAGCCGACTTCGTCCATGTGAGCGCCGATGAGGAGCGTGTGTTTCGGCGATCTGACGCCTTTTTTGTGGACAAGGAGATTGCCCAGCGCATCCACGCGCATTTCCAGAATGTCCGGAAATCCCTTGATCTGCTCCATCAGATAGCCGCGGACAGCGCCCTCGTCGCCGGAAATGCCGCAGAGAGCGCAGAGTTTTCTGGTTTCTTCAATGAGATTCACGCCTTGCACCCCCTCAAATAAGCCGCCAGCAGTTTTCCGGTCAGCTCCACGTCAGTAAGGTCGATGACCTCCGCCGGCGTGTGCATATAGTCCAGCGGAATGGATACCGTACACGCCTTGACACCCTCGCGGCACACGGAGAAGCGATCCGCATTCGTGCCGGTCGTGCCGTTCATGACTTCCGTCTGCACCGGAATGTCCGCCGCCTTTGCCGCCGCAAACAGGTCATTCGTGACCTCGCGCGACAGCGACGGCGATACGCCGATCATCGCACCCTTGCCGAATTCGCCCGATTCCGAGCGTTTGCCGTCGCCGGCAAAGGACACGTCGACGGCAAGCGCAATATCCGGATTCGCCGCAAAGCACCCGATGCAAGCGCCGCGCTCGCCGACTTCCTCCTCCGTGGAGAACTGGACGGTGACTTTGCACGGGATCTCGGTGTTTTTCAGTTCATCGAGCGCATACAGGATGGATGCCACGCCGCAGCGGTCGTCAAGCGCCGGAGAGGTGAACCGTCCGCCCGAAAGCGTCGTGGTCACGCCGTCGAAATACACGCTGTCGCCGGGGTGGACGATCTCACGCAGTTCGTCCGCAGGATAGCCCGTGTCAATGCGGACTTCCTCGATCTTCTGGACTTTTTCGTCACCGTTCGTCAGGTGCGGCGGCAGGGTGCAGATGATGCCGGCGATGATTTTTTCGCCGTGGATGTAAACTTTCTGCACCGGAAACAGTCGGCGGTCGAGTCCGCCGATATTACCGACGGTCACGAAGCCGTCGTCCGTCACGGAAGTCACGATCAGCCCCACCTGGTCGATGTGCGCATCGAGGAGAACGTGCGGCGCACCGGCGTTCTGCGAGCCGAATGTGCCGACAACGTTTCCGTGCGAAATGTGCGCATCATCGCAGTATTTTTTCAGAAAGCCGAGCGCTGTCTGCGCGGCATCCGACTCGTCGCCGGAGATGCCGCGGTGGGTACACAGCGCGGTCAGGAGTTCGGTCAGCTCTGCACGGTTCATTCCGCCAGCTCCTTTACCAGACGCTTGAAATGCTGTCCGCGCACCTCGAAATTCGGGTACCAGTCAAAGCTTGCACACGCCGGAGACAGCGTTACGATATCGCCTGCCTGCGCGTTTTCATACGCAAGCTCCACCGCCTGCTCCATCGACTCGGCACGCAGGATGGTGATGTTTGCCGGATCGTAATTCTTCGCACCCTTGATGGCTGTCTCGATCTTATCCGCCGTCACGCCCATAAGGATGAGCAGCTTCACGCGGTCGCAGACCGTTTCCGCCATCGGCTCGAAGGGGATCTTCTTGTCGTAGCCGCCGGCGAGGACGATGATCTTCTGGTTGAAGGAGCGCAGACCGGCGAGGACTCTCGTCGGCGATGTGGCGATGGAATCGTTGTACCACTTCACGCCCTTGCACTCGCGGACGAACTCGATGCGATGCTCCACACCGCCGAATTCGCGTGCGACCTTGACGATCGCCGCCGGATCCACGTCACCCCAGAGTGCCGCGATGACGCCGAGGAAATTCTCGACATTGTGCATACCGGGGATGCGGATGTCGTCCTTGTGGACGATGGGGGTGGTGTTGCCGTATTCGGTGAAGCACAGCATCCCGTCGTCGCGCAGGAATGCACCGCGGTCGATCTTGTCACGGCGCGAGAACCAGTTGAGCTTGCCGCGCACCAGCGGTGCCAGGTCGCGTGTGCCCTTGTTGTCGTAATTGAGGACAGCGCGGGAGAATGCATTCTGGTGTGCGATCAGGTTGGTCTTGCACTGGATGTATTCCTCCATCGTGCCGTGAACGTCGAGGTGATTCGGCGTGATGTTGGTGATGAGCGCCACATCGGGCGATTTTCTCATGGAAATGAGCTGGAAGCTCGACAGCTCAACGACTGCCACATCGTCCTCCTTGATGTCCTCGATGATCGGGAGCAGCGCTCTGCCGATGTTGCCGCCCTTGTGAACGGTTCTGCCGCTGGCAGCGAGGATCTCGGCGATGAGGGTGGTGGAGGTGGACTTGCCGTCGGAGCCGGTGACTGCGTAAATCTTGCACGGACACAGGTCGAAGAACACTTCCATCTCGGAGGTGATGATGACGCCGGCTTCACGGGCGTTGACGAGGGCAGGGTTGTTGAAATACATACCCGGCGTGCGGAACACGACATCGAACTGCGTGAGCGCGTCGAGGTAATCCTCCCCGAGGATGAACTTCACGCCGAGG
>JAFPXW010000410.1 GCA_017394565.1 Oscillospiraceae bacterium
GGCAATCCGGAGCTTGTCAAGCTGCTCGGCGAACAGTGCGTTTCCCTCGATGTCAATTCCATGAAACCGCTTGACAACCTCTGCCATCCGGTTTCTGTCATCATGGAAGCCGAACAGCTCGCAGCAGAGGCCTTCGGTGCGGCGCACGCTTACTTCATGGTCGGCGGTACGACCTCCGCGGTGCAGTCGATGGTGCTCACCGCGTGCAAGCTCGGCGACAAGATCATCATGCCGCGAAACGTTCACCGCAGTGCCATCAATGCGCTCGTTCTCTGCGGCGCTGAGCCGGTCTACGTCAATCCCGACGTGGATTCGCACATCGGCATCGCGCTCGGCATGGAGCTTGGCGACGTGGAAGCTGCCATCAAAGAACATCCCGATGCAACGGCTGTTTTCGTCAATAATCCGACCTATTACGGCATTTGCTCCGACCTTCGCAGCATTGTCCGGCTGGCGCACGAGCATGGCATGATGGTTCTCGTCGATGAGGCGCACGGCACGCATCTGTCCTTTCATGAGGAATTGCCCGTTTCCGCGATGGAAGCCGGCGCGGACATGGCGGCGATCTCCATGCACAAGTCCGGCGGCAGCCTCACGCAAAGCAGTCTGCTTCTGCTGAACGAGAACGTCAACACGCGCTATGTCGAGCAGGTCATCAACCTCACGCAGACGACCAGTGCGTCGTATCTGCTGCTGTCGAGTCTGGATATTTCCAGGCGAAATCTGGCGCTGCGCGGTCGGGAGAGCTTTGAAAAAGTGCGTCAGATGGCGGAATATGCCCGTGAGGAGATCAATTCCATCGGCGGCTACTACGCTTACGGAAAGGATCTCGTGAACGGCTCGTCCATCTATGATTACGACGTGACGAAGCTCTCGGTCTACACGCGCGACATCGGTCTGACGGGCATCGAGGTGTACGACCTCCTGCGCGACGAATACGACATCCAGATCGAATTCGGCGATATTGGTAACATTCTGGCGTATATCTCCATCGGTGACCGGATCCAGGACATCGAACGGCTGGTCGGTGCGCTCGAAGATATCAAACGGCTCTATTCCAAGCCCGTTTCACGCCTGCACAATGCGGAATACATCACGCCGATCGTGGCGGCAACACCGCAGAAAGCCTTCTATTCCGACAAGGCACTCATTCCCATCCGCGAGACACCCGGGCGCATTTGCGGCGAATTCGTGATGTGCTATCCGCCCGGCATCCCGATCCTGGCTCCCGGCGAGATGGTCACGGAGGAGATCGTGGATTACATCCTCTTTGCGAAGGAAAAGGGCTGCTCCATGCAGGGCCCGGAGGATGGCACGCTGGAACGACTGAATGTGCTGGTGTGAAACTAATTAGGAATTAGCAATTAGCAATGAGGAATGTTTTCCCCTGCCGTAGGATGGTTCTCCTAAAAGTGAGGGACTGCATCCATTCCTAATTCCTAATTCCTCATTTCTAATTTGAGATAGGAGGATGTGTCATGGACTTCTGGTTTTCCGAAATGCACACCCATAATGTGAAAATGTCCATTCGTGTGGAAAAACAGCTCTTTTCCGGGCAAAGTGATTTCCAGCGGATCGACGTATTTGAATCGGAGGAATTCGGGCGGTTTCTGACATCGGACGGCTCTGTCATCTTCTCGGAGAAGGACGAATTCACTTACGACGAGATGATCGTTCACGTTCCGATGGCGGTGCATCCGAATGTCCGCAAGGTGCTGGTCATCGGCGGCGGTGACGGCGGTGTCGCGCGTGAGCTTTCCTATTATAAAGAGATCGAGGAGATCGACGTGGTCGAGCCGGATGAACTCTTTGTCAAGGTCTGTCAGGAATTCTTCCCCGACAATGCGCGTGGTCTGGACGATCCGCGTGTCAAGCTCCATTACCGTGACGGTCTGCGCTTCCTGCGCGGCAAGCAGGACGAGTACGACCTCATCATCAACGACTCCACCGATCCGCTGGGACACACGGCAGGTCTGTTCACGAAGGAATTCTACGGGAGCTGCTTCAAGGCGCTGCACGACGACGGCATCATGGTCTATCAGCACGGCAGCCCGTTCTTTGACGAGGACGAGGATGCGTGCCGCGCGATGCACCGCAAGGCGTACAAGAGTTTCCCCATCAGCCGCGTCTATCAGGCGCACATCCCGACCTGTCCGTCCGGCTACTGGCTGTTCGGCTTCGCCTCGAAGAAATACCACCCCCTGCGGGATTTCAACGCCGTCCGCTGGCGCGAGCGCGGCTTGAAGACGTGGTATTACACCACGAATCTGCATATGGGCGCGTTTATGCTGCCGAAGTATGTGGAGGATCTGCTGGTGGAGGAGGAACGACGTGTCTGATTCGCTTCGCGAATCAGACGCACTACGAACCACGCACTTTCCAAACACGCATTTCCCATAAACACTGCATTCATTAATTAAGGAGGTCATCCCCATGAAATTATTAGTTATCGGCTGCGGCGGTGTTGCGACCGTTGCCATCCACAAGTGTGCGCAGAATCCCGTATTTACCGAGATCTGCATCGCGTCCCGTACCGTTTCCAAGTGCGACGCGCTCGCCGAAAAGCTCCGTCCCACCACCAAGGCTGTCATCACGACCGCGACTGTGGATGCGGACAGCTTCGATTCCCTCACCGCACTCATGAACGAGTACAAGCC
>JAFPXW010000411.1 GCA_017394565.1 Oscillospiraceae bacterium
AGATTTAAGTAATTTGAATAATAATAATAATGACAATAATGAAAAATATTCAAGGTTTAATTTACTTAATGAGATTAAAAAAGAAAATGACAATGGAAATAATGATAATAATAAACAACTACTTGATGAAGTACTTTCTAATGGTGAAGACAATGAGAAATTATCTGAATTTTTATTAAGAGAAAAATTAAACCGAATTTGTGCTTCCATTCAAGGGTATACTTTATTATATAGGAACTTACTTGATCTTTGCAAATCTCGTAATATCATCCCTCATGCGCAGCGCTTCGCGGCGTGCTGCCTTGGCGAAATCATGCTCGTCGCAGCCCTCCTTCTGATAGGCACACATGATACCGCGGGAGGAATTCACAATGCCGCCCAGACCATTCTCATCGAATGCGCCGGCAACGCCCTCAGCGCCGCCGCCCTGCGCGCCGTAGCCCGGCACGAGGAAGAAGGTATGCGGCAGACGCTCACGCAGTTCCCTGAGCTGTGCCGGATAGGTCGCGCCAACAACCGCGCCGACAGCGGAATAGCCGTACTTGCCGATCATCTCAGCGCCCCACTTCTCGCACAGATCGCCCATGCGTGCATACAGCGGCACACCGTCCATGAGCTGATCCTGCAACTCGCCAGAGGACGGATTCGAGGTCTTGACCAGAACAAAAATGCCCTTATCCTTCGCCTTACACACTTCCAGCAGCGGATTGATGCCGTCGGAGCCGAGGTAGCCGTTGACCGTCAGGGCATCTGCGCCGAACGGCTCGATCTCGTTCTCGCCGACTGTGACGGAACCCAGATGTGCCGCTGTATAGGCAGTCATGGTCGCACCGATGTCGTTGCGCTTACCGTCGGTGATGACGAACATCCCCTTGCTCTTGGCATAGCGGATGGTATCCTCCAGCGCCTTTACGCCGTTGTAGCCGTACATTTCGTAATACGCTGCCTGCGGCTTGATCGCCGGAACGATGTCGCAGACCTCGTTGATGATCGCCTTGTTGAATGCGAAGATCGCGCGGGCAGCTGCCTGCAAGGTGCAGCCGTCCTCCTCCTGATATTTCTTGCGCAGATATGCCGGAACATAGTCAAGCTTCGGATCCAGTCCTACAACGGACGGATTGCCGGTTTCCTTGATTTTCTCGATCAGTCTGTCAAAACCCATGATTATATTACTCCTTTATAACACCGAACGCTTCGGTTATTGATCTTCAAAACTGATCATGCCGTCAGTAATGGTCATTTTCACCTTGCCGGTGAGTTCCATGCCGCGGAATGCGGTATTGTGCGACTTGCTGTGCAGCTTTGCCGGATCAACGGTCCACTTTTTCTCTGTA
Source organism: Oscillospiraceae bacterium (assembly GCA_017394565.1). Taxonomy (GTDB): domain Bacteria; phylum Bacillota; class Clostridia; order Oscillospirales; family Ruminococcaceae; genus UBA3855. The sequence continues at coordinate 1,335 of JAFPXW010000411.1, forward strand.
TCCACAAGGATCAGGTTCGCCGCCGCGCCGACCTTGAGGTGTTCCTCCGAAATCCCGAGGATCTCACGCGGACGGATGCTCATCAGCTGCACAATGTCCTGCAATGACGCCTTTCCTGTATGGTACAGGGCTGTCAGTGTCGCCGCAAGGGAGGTCTCCAGTCCGACAATGCCGTTCGGTGCAAGCTCGAAATTGGTCTTTTCCTCCGGCGAATGCGGTGCGTGGTCGGTCACGATGCAGTCGATCGTGCCGTCAAGAACCGCTTCCTCGATCGCAAGACGGTCGGTCTCCTCACGCAGCGGCGGATTCATGCGGTCATTAGCGTCACGGCTGCGGAGTTTTTCGTGTGTCAGCATGAAGTAATGCGGTGCGGTTTCGCAAGTCACCTGCACGCCGAGGCGCTTGGCTTCGCGGATGACATCCACCGAGCCCTTGGTGGAAACATGGCAGATGTGGACTCTGCCGCCGACGGAATTGGCAAGGATGATCTCACGCGCGGTGATGTAATCCTCCGATGCCCTGTCCATGCCCTTGACACCGAGTTCCTCAGAAACGCTGCCGCGGTGCATAATGCCGCCATTGATAATGTCAAGGTCCTCGCAGTGGGAAGCCACCAGCATCCCCTGCTTTTTCGCTTCCGCAAGTGCAAGGCGCATAAGTTCGGCATTTTTGACCGGTCTGCCGTCGTCAGACAGGCACGCTGCGCCTGCTGCCTTGAGTGCTGCGAAATCCGTCAGTTCACCGCCGTCCATACCCTTCGTCGTGCAAGCAACCGGATACAGTGCCACGCCTGTCCCCTTCGCCTTTTCGAGTTCGTACTGCACCAGTTCCGGCGAGTCGATCGGCGGCTTGGTGTTGGGCATCGTCAGAACGCCGGTCACACCGCCTGCAAGAGCCGCCTGGCAGCCGGTCTTGATGTCTTCCTTATAAGTCTGACCAGGATCGCGGAAATGAACGTGCATATCGAACAGTCCCGGCATCGCCGTCAGACCGGTCGCATCAATGACACGATCCCCTTTTCCGTCGCAGAGTTCGACAATATCCGTCCCCATGCGTGTGATCCGACCGTCAATCATGAGAATGTCCGTGATCTCGTCAAGTCCCCTGTCCACCGCATGGACGTTTTTGATGAGCAGCTTCATGGCATTGCTCCTTTCGTGAATTCTCCAAAAAAAACGCTTACCCGTCAGGCTGACAGATAAGCGTCTTTGCTCCAAGATATATACCGGAACGGATCACCGGAAATGACACGATCTGCGCCTGATCCGTCGTACCCGACAGACCTTGCGGGCTTTATCTTATCTATTATAGCACAGATCGAAGTATTTGGCAAGGGGTTTCATAAAATTTTTAAAAATTTTATATTGCAGACAAAATTTCTCACCAGTGTCCGGAATTATCCCCACAAGCCGCGATAGGTCATCGTACCGTCGCGCTCGATATCCAGCACGAAGCAGTGCCCAGCGAAATAATCCGGCGTGCAGAACATGATAAGCTCCGCCGTCTGGTTCTCTCGTCCGCCGGTCAGGTCGATGGAGATGCTCTCCATGCGCAGGCTTGCACGGAATTCCTTCTCCGACAGCGGCAGTGCCACCTCCGTGCCGTCCATCAGGCGGTACAGTTCCTTGATCGGTTCTTCATTTTCGTCGTATTCGCTGATGTCCTCCGCCCCGGAGATCCAGTCCTCCGCAAGTGTCAGCAGCCCGTCCTTGACCAGCATATCGGTGATGACACCGCGGTTCTGGCGGATCCATTCAAGCTGCTCGTTGACCGCGTCGATGTAGCGAAGCACCTGCTCACGCTTGCCGCGTTCATCACCCAGCTTCAGACCGACGGGAATGATACGTTCCGACCAGATGGTTGTTTCGCCCTTCATGTCAAATACGTCGTCCTCGCGGAAATCCTGATAGTCCATATTCATAGTACAAGCCTCCTTTATAAATAAGATTTCAGTAAGCTATTCAATTCTTTCCGCATTGTCTGCGGAAAGCAGCGAATCAAATCACGTGATCTTCATCTCGTAGCCGTTGACACGGACCTCCGGATCGTCAAGCGCGATCATCAGAAAGCGCTTGCCGTCGATCTCCCTGGTCATGACCTTATCGGTTGCGTCGCCGGAAATGCTGACCGTCACGCCGTTCGAGGACAGCGTGGTCTTGGTGTCGGTCAGATTCGACGCGATGAAGTAGTTGCCCTCCGTGTTCTCCTGATAGAGTTTCTGCGCAGCTTCCGCCTTTTCCTGCGACACGCCGGAATCCATCAGCACATCGCGCATGAAAATATCGCTGACGACCGGCGGCTCCGGTTCGGACGCAAACGTTTTGGCGTAATCGCTGATCTTCTCATTGACGGACGCGATGACATTCAGGTTCAGCTCCTCGCCGACCGCCTTATCGAGGATCGCGCGGAAGGTCTCCTTTTCTTCCTCCGCCGACAGCGTGAAGTGGCAGCCGAGGACTTCCTCAATGATAGAAACATTCGGATCCTTGGGCTTTTTCGTGAAGTACATCACATGGTTGACGTCCGGTCCGCGGCCAGTGAACGTCGGGAACAGGAAGCCATCCGTCGGCGCATCGGCAACGACACGGTCAAAGTGTGTCTTGCGGATGATGTTGTTTTCCTCCTCGTCGTAGATCAGGCCATCCACGCGGGATTCCACCGGGCAGACTGCGCCCAGCAGAAAGTGAAAATCACGGCTGTCGTACTTGTTTTTCTCGCCGAACTTATTCTTCTCGAACACGGTGTAAGTACACTGCGCCACGAACAGTGCATACGGCAGCGTATAGACCATCTTGTCGGACACATGGGAAACGAATTTCTCCATCTGCTCCTCATCGTCGAGACCCTTTTCCAGCATCTGCCAGAGCAGATTCTGTGACTGATCCTCCTCGTACATTTCGTTCGGGAATTCATACTCGATCAGTCCCTTGCCGAGAGTTCCCTTCAGCACCTTTGCAAACGTCGTGTACAGCACGCTCATTTCCTCGTCCGGGATCTCCGCAAACGTGCGGACGCTCTCGCAGCGGCGTGTTTTCTCAGAATCGATGAAGGTCGTATACACCCGACGAATCACCATGAGGTCATCCGCAGGAAGGAAGTGTTTTTTCAGTTCTGCCAAGTCTTTTTTATTCATGGGTTTGCTGCTCCTTTTGACGATCATCGGCGTTTCGGTTCAGTGTCCGATGATACGATATGTATAGTTTTATTATATCATGTCTGTGAGGGTAAGTCTATGCGCGGACGCGAAAGTTTACAGTTTGTTCATATATTGAGACACAAACGCACCCCCTCGTTGCTTTTGCAGGGAGAAAGCCGTTCTGATTCAGAGGATACTGATACAGTCAAATAAATACGCTGTCATCTGCTCGGGCGTATACTCGCTGTGACCTTTCAGCCACCAGCGGATCGTTTCCGCAAAGCTCCCGACAGCGATATCCATCGCATAGTCATGTGGTATACGGTCGTTTACGATCATATGCTTATCGAAAACCTGATAGAGATACTCTTTCAGGTATCTCAGGAATATCTCGCCGCACTCACCGGAGAACAGTCCTTTGATGCTTTGCTGCTTCTCCTGCAGGTGATAAAGAATATGCGTGAGCCTGTCCCTGAATGTGCTGTTCTGTGAAAAATCATGCTTCTCCTCCGACATGATCTCCTCTGAAAAAACGTGCTCGAATATATCCGTACACAAGGCTTTCAGCAGCTCGTCCTTTGTCTCAAAATGGGCATAGAAGGTACTCCTCCCGATGTCCGCCCGGTCGATGAGGTTC
>JAFPXW010000412.1 GCA_017394565.1 Oscillospiraceae bacterium
ATACCGCCGGCCTTGTTGCCCGGAGAAGGGTTCTCGTAAACCGGCTGGTCGTGCTTCTGGTAGTAATCCTTGAAGCCATTCACCAGCTGTACGATCTCACCAAAAACGGTCTCATCCTTTGCACGCGCCATGAGAAGCTGCTCGGCGCCGAACATTTCCGGAACCTCTGTCAGCACGGTCGTGCCGCCGACGGCTGCCATATAATCCGAAAAACGTCCCACCAGCGGATTGGCTGTAATGCCCGACAAGCCGTCAGATCCACCGCATTTCAGACCGATCTTCAGGCAGGAAATATCGCGTGCCACGCGCTTGTCAGAGCTTGCGTGAGCGCAGAGCTGTTCGAGGATCCGGACACCTTCACTGATCTCATCCACCACCTCCTGAGCAATGAGAAACGCGGTACGCTTCTGGTCATACTCGCCAAGTGTTTCACGGAAGATATCCATGCGGTTGTTTTCGCAGCCAAGCCCCAGGACCAGCACGCCGCCGGCATTCGGATGCCTGACCATTTTCTGAAGGATCTGCCTGGTCCTGTCATGATCCTCGCCGATCTGCGAACAGCCATACGGATGCGTAAACGTATAGCAGCCATCAAGTCCTCCGCAATCCGGATGCTTCCTGAGAAACGCCTTGACAATCGCCTTCGCCTGCGCATTCACACAGCCAACTGTCGGGATCACCCAAAGCTCGTTGCGAATGCCGACTTCGCCGTTGCTGCGTTCATAAACCATCACATTGCGGGATTTCGCATCGGGCAGTAACGCCGGACGCTTGTGGTGATAGCTGTAATCCTGTGCGCCGCCAAGCGCCGTGACCATATTATGCGTATGAACGTGTTCGCCTGCCCTAATGTCCCGGCTCGCAGTACCGATCACCTCGCCGTATTTTATAACCGGCGCTCCCGCTGGAATTGCCTTTCGTGCGAATTTATGGCCTTTTTCAATCGGTTCGATGAGAACGACACCTTCAGCCGTTTCGCCCTTTTGTAATGGCTGTAACGCTACACCGACGGAATCGAGCGCGTGAATGATGATGGATCTGTTCATTGATTTTCCCCTAAAAATGACTGTAATGCGGCTCTCATGCCGTTTTCTGTGATCATTCGGATGTAATGCGCGAAAACCGGTGCGGTTTCCTCCGTGCAAAGATCCTGCTGCCAGAGATCTGTAGCTGAGAGAACCATTTCGGCGATCTTTTCGTGATCTGTCTGCTTCCAGACATCCGCCCAGAAATTCAGATAGGACGCATCATCTGCAAGCGGAATGGGATCCGTGCCGCGTTTGCCGCGATAGAACACAGTCAGTGCTGCCAGCGAAAACAGAATATGCTTCGGAATCCCCTGCTTAATTCGACGGTAGTCGTTATATGTCGGCAATAGACGGGTTCTGAATTTCGTCGTGGAATTTAATGCAATAGACATTAATTCATGTCGAATGAAGGGATTCAGGAATCGTTCCATCACGCTTGCCGCAAACGCATCTGTCTCATCATGCGGAAGGTCAATGGTCGGCTTGATCTCGTCGTTGACAAGTCCCTTGAGGAACGCCCCGACATCCGGATCCGTCACCGCATCGCGAACGGTATCGATCCCGCACAGATAAGCCACCGGAACCATCGCCGTATGCGATCCGTTCAGAACCTTGACCTTGCGCTGCTTATACGGCGTGATGTCGTCTGTAAAGATCACATTCAGACCAGCCTGATCAGCAGGCAGCTTCTGGTGAACAAAAGTCTCATTCTGGATCACCCAGAGATGGAACACCTCACCCTTGACAATGCTATTGTCGCGGAAGCCGGTTTTCGCACAGACCGCATCCGCAGTGTCCTTCGGATAACCGGTAACGATACGATCAACAAGCGTATTTGTAAAATGATTGGCTGTATTCAGCCATTTCATGAAGTCCTCCGGCATCTTGTGGATCTGTGCCAGCTCATTCAGGATGCGCCGGAGTTCATCGCCGTTATGGTCAATCAGCTCGCAGGGACTGATGGCAAGTCCCTTTGCGGTATCAC
>JAFPXW010000413.1 GCA_017394565.1 Oscillospiraceae bacterium
ACAGTGACGACGACGCGATACTGTATGTATCGCTAGGAGGAACTGTGCAAGATGACGGAAAAGATGGGGGGCAGATGATGTGCTGAGCCGTCAGGCGGTCTTTGTGCGGTGTTGCCTTAAGAACCTGTGATCGCATTTGACACATCCCTTCAAGTATGCTATAATAATGACAGCTTCCAGCAAAATCTGCATGAAAAATTTGTGCAGTCTGCGCCATACACATCCAGTCTGTCAGACGTATCATTGACAGACGGCACGAAAGGAGCGTGAGGAGATGACGGATGCGGAATTTGAAGCTGCCATGGCTCGCATCGCCGGCGGCGACCGGGAGGGACTGCGGGCCGTCTATGATGCCTACGCCGATAAGATCTTCCGGATCTTTCTCAGCAAGGTCCGCAAGCGCGAGGATGCGGAGGATCTGACCTCGGAATTTTTCCTGAAGCTGTGGGACATCGCCCGGCAGCACCGGTCGGGTGCCGGGCACCGTGCTTGGCTCGGCACGATCGCAAGGAATATGGCGATCGACTTTTTGCGCCATGCTTCGCACGAAACGCCTGTCGAGGACACCGAGGAGCACGCCTCTATGATTGATCCGGTCTCGACGGAGGAGAGCGCACTGGGCGGCGTCCATACCGCAGAGATCCTGCGCTTTCTGTCGGAGGATGAGCAGGAGATCGTCCGGCTGCATCTGGCGGCAGAGCTGACCTTTCGCGAGATCGCGTCGGTTCTCCGAAAGCCGCTCGGCACCGTGGCGTGGAAATACCGCACCGCCATCGGCAAGCTCAAAAAACACGCAGAGGAGGGACGCTTATCATGACCAGAAAAGATACAGAAAGGCTGGTGCGTGAACAAATGCAGCAGAGCATTTCCGATAAGGACGCACTTTGGGCAAAAATCGAACAGCGTATCCCTGAGAAGCGCCCTGTCCCCAAGGATCTCCCTGCGCCGAAGCCCAGCCGGATCACAGTCGCTTACCGTGTCATGGCGGCAGCTGCGTGTCTGCTGCTGGTGGTCGGGAGCATGAAATTCCTCGATGCCGTGCATTTTTCCAATCATGCCAAACAGGATGATCTTGTGATGAACGGCAATTTCGCCGGCTGCGCGCCTGCCGCCGACCAGGAGATCGCGGGCGCAGCAGAAGCCGCACCCGAAGCAGAAGCCGAAGCCGCACCTGATGCGGAGGCTGCTGATGAAGCCGGATCCGCGGACAGTTTCCCCTCTGCCGTCCGCGATGCCGGAAACACCCAGAACGCCGGAACATCCGGCTATGCACAAAAATCCGAATCTCCGCAATATTCCGCAGAAAATGCCGAAGCTGCCGCATCTGCTCCCCTGCCCGGTGCTGAGGAAATTGCTGCTGTTGCACGCGGCTATCTGACCGCCAATTCTGCCGCCATGACCGAAACCGTCACCAACTGGGACAGCCCTGAGATCACGCAGATCCCGGCGCTTCCGGAACATTACGTCTCCGTCACGGACGCATACGATCCGGAGGGGATGTTCTGGCAGGTCGTTTTCACCACCACGCAGGACGCCCTGCTCGGGCCGCAGATCGTTTACCTCGATCAGGATGGCGTTGTCGTGGGGCTGGGCATCCGGGAATGATTGACCACCCCCAACTTCCGGTTGAAATTTTCAACCCTGATCCTCTTGCCTTTTGAGTCGAGCCGTGCTATAATATAGGTATGGTTGGTTTAACAGAGATACGAAACCACGACTCTGAAAGGGAGGATAATTATGAAGATCCAAACACATAAGCGCTTTCTGGCGGCGCTGACGGCTGCTCTGATGGGAATTTGCGCGGCTCCGGCGTTCCCGGCGAATGCGGCGGACGATGTGATGAAGTTCGAGTTTGAAAGCGGCGTGCTGGACGGCTGCGAGGAACGCGATCCCATCACCTGGGAGCAGGTCGATGAGGACGGCTTCGGCAATCCCTGCGACATGACCGGCTGGTCGGGCGATGCTTACGTCTATATCGACCGCAAGGACGCTTCCGCAACAGTCACGGTCGAGGTGCCGGAGGACGGCTTCTACACGCTGAAGCTCGCCTATATCCAGTGCTTCGGTACGCCCGATAACCCCAACAAGACGCAGTATCTGCTCGTCAACGGCGAATCCCAGGGCGAAGTGCTGTTCCCGTTCAATTCCGGCAAGGGCTGGCAGGAACTCCTCGCCGGCTACGTCAACCTCAAAAAAGGCAAGAATACCATCACCATCAAGTCCTACTGGGGCTACACGTTCCTCGATTACCTCACGCTGTCCCCTGCCCCGTCTTATCTGACAAATCTGAATCCTGATGCGGTTCCCTGCGATCCGGATGCCACGGATGCCGCAAAGCGTCTGTACAACTACCTGCGCGACAACTACGGCAAGCACGTTCTTTCCGGTCAGCAGGAGTACTGCGGTTCGCATAATTACAATAAGAACGCACTGGAAGGTCAGGGGCTTCCCATTGACTACCTCGTGGATAACGAGGCGGAGTTTGAGTATTTGCAGGAAACCACCGGCAAACAGCCTGCCATCCGCGGCATCGACCTCCTGTTCTACAACACGACCGCACCGTATTTCGACGATGCGCCGGAACGCCTGATCGCCTGGTACAAGGACAAGGGCGGCATCCCGACCTGCACCTGGCACTGGAATGTTCCCACTGACGGCGAGGATTCCACCGATACGGCTTTCTATGTGGAACATACCGGAAATACGCCCTTTACGACGTTCAGCATCTCTAAGGCGCTCGAAGAAGGCACCTGGGAGCATGAGAAGATCGACGCGGACATTGCGCTCCTTGCCGAGCAGTTCAAGAAAGTGCAGGACGCCGGTGTTCCGGTCATTTTCCGGCCGCTGCACGAAGCGGAAGGTGCCTGGTTCTGGTGGGGCGCGGAAGGCCCTGAGCCCTGCAAGGAACTCTACCACTACCTCTACGACTCCCTCACCCAGAAGTACGGCATCCACAACCTGATCTGGGAGTGGACGAGCTCCACCAACGTCACCGCGCTCGACTGGTATCCGGGCGACGACTATGTGGACATGGTCAGCATCGACAAGTACAACGCCATCAACAACAATGATCCCAATCCCAGCGCCATTTCGGCATCTTTCTACACGCTCGTCGCACAGACGGAGGGCAGAAAGATGGTTGCCATGAGCGAGAACGACACCATTCCGGCTGTCGATAACCTCATCAATGACAAGGCGTACTGGCTGTATTTCTGCCCGTGGTATCAGCGGTATCTGACCGGTCTGAACGATCCGGAGGAACTGAGCAAGATCTACAACAGCGAATACTGCATCACCCTCGATGAACTGCCGGATCTGTCGGCGTATCCGCTTCCCGACGAGGAGGTCAAGCCCACCACCGAGCCGAAAACCACCACCGAGCCGACAGCGGAGACTCCGAACGAAACCATCATCCCGACCGACATTGAGCGCACTGACCTGTGCGGCGACATCAACGTCGACGGCACCGTGGACATTATGGATGTCATCGCGCTGAACAAGTACCTCCTCGGCGTATCCGAACTCCCCAAAAAAGCCTATGCCGACACCGACAGCAACCAGACCATCGACTCCACGGATTCGCTGAATATCCTGAAATATGTGGTGGAAGTCGTTGCGGAACTGCCGATCGCTTCGCTTTAGTTCGTAGTTCGTAGTACGTAGTTCGTAGTTGCGGTGTCCGGCTTGCGCCGGACGTAAAATAGGCTTATTAAAAGGCAAAGCCCTCTGCTAAGGGAGAAATTCCCAAAGCCGAGGGCTTTTAGTTATGAGTTATGATCTACAAACTGTTAACTTAGTAACTGGGGGTTTGGGGGCGCAGCCCCCATTCATTCATCGCGTAGCGATACCACAACTACGAACTATGAACTACGCACTACGCACTATACACGCTCTCCAGCCACGCCAGCATCTCCCCGTGCCCCTCCTTCGTCAGCGCGAATTCGTGGGAATCCTCCATTTCGGTCAGCTCCGAGCAGATGAAGCCGTGCCAGATGTAGACTGTCATCTTGTCGCCCTCCGGCACGATGCGGAAATTTAAGTTTCCGCGGCTCCCGGTGAAGATGTTCATACTCTCAAAGTAGAAAATACGCGGAATATCGAAGTCATTCGGTTTTGCCATCGGTTTCTCCTTTCAGCAGCGGGATCACGTCCGCGAGCGTTTTTACACAGGCAAACAGATACGGACGGATCGCATCGTCCGGTTCGGACAGGTCGGGGATCATCACGGGCTTGCATCCGGCGGCGTGCGCGGATAGGATGCCGTTCGGCGAATCCTCCAGCGCAAAGCATTCCTCCGGCGCAAATCCAACGGTCTTGGAAGCCGTCAGGTACGTTTCCGGATCGGGCTTGCCGTGTCTGACCATGTCGCCGCAGATGAAGGCATCGAACAGCTCATAAACGCCGATCTGACGCAGATATTCGTTCGTGCGTTCACGGTCGGTCGCGGTCGTGACCGCAAGGCGGATGCCGTGATCCTTGGCATAGTGCAGAAGCGCGTGCAGTCCGGGCTTCGCGGTGATGCCGTTTGCGGCAATGTACTGCGCCGTCAGTTCGCGGCGGCGTGCGCGGATGCGCTCATAGTCGAAATCCTCCCCGAAGATCCCCTGCAATTTCGGTTTCGCGTAGATCGCCGCCAGACTCCGGATGCCCAGAACGTGTTCGAGTTCCATCGGAAATCCGGCTTCGTGCGCCGCCTGCATCCAGAATTTCGCCAGCATCCACTCGGTGTCGATCATCAGCCCGTCCATATCCAGCAGCAGCGCTTTCGGTGTGGTCATGCCTTTCCCTCCTCGTCGTTATTCACGATTCTTTATTCTTTATTCACGATTCTTTATTCTTTATTCACTATTCATTCCTAATTCCTAATTTCCAAAACTGCGAACCAATCAATCCTCTCCCAAGAACTAACCAAATGTCAGATTTCACCCCCATAAGGGTGAAATCTTGAAACCTTGAAATCTTGAAACCTGCCCTCCTCGTCGTGATTCACGATTCTTTTTTCTTTATTCACTCGATATCAATTAGGAATAGATAATGAGGAATTTGAAATGAATAGTGAATAAAGAATAATGTTAGATTTCACCCCCATAAGGGCGAAATCTTGAAACCTTGAAATCTTGAAACCTGCCCCCCTCATCTCGTCTTATGGTGGATCGTTTCGTTTGCGAATTTCGAGTACTGGAATTTCTGCGTCTTATACAGACCATAGTACCCCGACAGCAGATAGCTGACCGCGATCACCAGCAGACAGTACGGGACACAGCCGAGTCCGAATAATTCCGCAGAGATGAACAGCGAGGCCAGCGGACAATTCGTCACGCCGCAGAACAGCGCGATCATCCCGACCGCCGCACACAGGGACGGCGACATTCCGGCAAGATGACCGAACGCACAGCCGAATGTTGCGCCGATAAAGAACGACGGCACGATCTCTCCGCCCTTGAAGCCGCCTGCCAGTGTGATCGCGGTGAACAGCATTTTCAGGAGGAATGCGTACCAATGGGATTCTCCGGCGATCGCTTTCACGATGATCTGACCGCCTGTCCCGAAGTAATCGTCCGTATGCAGGATCACACCGAGCAGTAAGAGCAGTGCGCTTGCCAGCAGGATCCGCAGATAAGGATTCCGGATGCGATGCTTCATCACGCGCTCGGCTCTGTGCAGGATCACGCAGAACAGGATGCTGATGAGGGCGCAGAAAATGCCGAGCAGGATGGTCTTTCCGGCTGTGACCGGAGAGAATTCCGGTACGGGGAATACGTCATATTTCGCCAATGGGAAGCCCAGTTTTCCGGCAACATAGGAAGCTGTCAGCGATGCGATCACGGCTGGAACGAGTGCGGAATACTGCATCGTACCGACCGTCCCGACCTCCATCGCGAAGATGGACGCGGCAACTGGTGTCCGGAAAATTGCCGAAAACGCGGCACTCATACCGGAAATAATGATCGTCCGCTTATCCTTTTCGCGCAGGTGGATGAGCCTGCCGAACAGGTCGCCCAGACTGCCGCCCAACTGGAGCGCCGCGCCCTCACGTCCGGCAGAACCGCCGACAAAGTGGGTAATGATGGTCGTTACGAAGATCAGCGGTGCCATCTGGACAGGAAGCTGTGCCTCGGAACGCAGGGATGCGATGACCATATTGGTACCCTTGTCGTGCTTGTCGCGCGTGATGCGGTAGAGAAAGACGATCGCCGCACCGCCGACCGGAAGCAGCAGATAGCACCACTGGTGTTCCGCCCGGAATTCCGTACCGGCCGCGATACACCAGACGAACGCCGCGCCGACAAATCCCAATACTGCCCCCAGGATCAGTGCCAGCACCACCCAGCGCAGCAGCAAGCGGAATTGGAGCAGAATGTGGATCAGGCTATGCAGGATCTTTCCTCGCACGCGATAATACCGCGCCGCCCCCCGATGCCGCAGATTCTCCAGAAATGACAAAACAATTCCCTCTTTCGGTTTTTGGTCTTTTAAGAATAGTATAGCACAAGTTGGGGGAGTTGTCAAATTGAATGAGGAATTAGGAATGAGGAATTAGGAATGAATCGTGAATAACGGCAAGGGAGAGGTTTCAAGGTTTCAAGATTTCGCCCTTATGGGGGTGAAACCTGATATTTGGTTGGTTCTGAGGAGAGGTTTGGTTAGTGCGTAGTTTTGGAAATTAGGAATTAGGAATGAGGAATTAGGAATGAATCGTGAATAAAGGAAAAAGAATAGTGAATAACGGCAAGGGGGAGGTTTCAAGATTTCAAGG
>JAFPXW010000414.1 GCA_017394565.1 Oscillospiraceae bacterium
CTTCTTTTACCTTGCACCGATCTTCTTTGCAGGGCGGGAGCTGGGACATTTCATCATTGAATATGACAAACCGGACAGTTATGATGCGATTTTCGGTACATGGCTGAAAATTGCCAGCAATGGTCTGGAATCCCTACGCGTGAAAAATGATATCCACGCGCTGCTGGAATGTCAGAATCTGTCCGAACATCATGATACCGCGACCGGACTCTGGAACCGCAGCGGTTTTTACAACGAAATGGAACACGCCGCGATCAGCGCTTCCCCGCACGAAAAAATGCTGCTGGTACTGGTGCGCACTTCCATATTTGCGGATGATAACAGCATCGACGGGCAGAGCATTTCGGTTCGGATCGATGCACAGATCGCAGAAAGCTTCAAGCAGGTCGCACGCGGGCAAAAGGAATTTACCGCGAAGCTTGGCGATCACCTGTTCTGTCTGGGTGCTGTCGGGATCTATTCCGATGACCGTGCAGAGATCCTTGCCGATCAGCTGCAAAGTCTCATCAGCCATGCACCGCTGTATCTGGAGCATTGCGGCGCGGACAGCCTGCTGACGGCCAGCACGATCGTTCCGGCCGCGACTTCTGACGCACTGACTGAGAATCGTCGGCTGATCGATCAGATCAACACGAGGATCTCGGAACTTTCTGCTGTCCATTCGCATCCGAGTTACCGCGAATACAGTGTTCTGCGCAACTCGATGTTCAGCGAACCCCAGAAGGACTGGAACGCGCAGGAGACCTGCCGGACGTTCCATCTGAGCTATGGACATTTCCGTGCGACATATAAGGAATTGTTTGGCGTCAGCTTCCACCAGGATCTCATCACCTGCCGTATCTCTCTTGCGAAGTTTCTCCTGCTGACGACCTCGCAGAGCCTGCAAAATATCGCGTACCAGTGCGGTTATGACGATGATAAGTATTTTCTGCGGCAGTTCCGGCAGTTTACCGGCACGACGCCGAATTCGTACCGGAATCAGAATTGATATATGCAAAAACTCCCGGAAGTTCGTAAACTTCCGGGAGTTTCGTTTTCATATGGAATTATTCTCTCTCGCACATCTTCATGACGATCTGTGCCACGCGCTGTGCGGCGCGAACCTCGAATTCATCAAAGGACATTGCACCGTCATCATCCGCAAGGTCGGAAATGCAGCGGACGCTGACGAACGGTACCTTGTTTCTCCATGCACACTGACCGATGGCAGCAGTCTCCATATCAATGGCATCCGGCGCAAAAGCCTCGGTGATGCGTGCTTTTACAGCGCTGTCAGTGACAAACGCATCGCCGGAAACGATCTTGCCGGCATGAGTCACGATGCCCATTTCGTCGCAAACGCTCTTTGCAAGTGCCTGCAGTGCCTCGTCTGCTTCATAAATGCCGTGATACGGCGGATAATCCACGAGGAAATGCTGGTCAAGGTCATGCGGCAGCACGCTGGTGGAAATGACGATCTCCAGCACCTTGATGCCCTTCTTCATGCCGCCTGCGATGCCGGCATTGATGATGCAGTCCACGCCGAAATGGTCGATCAGGATCTGCGTACACACAGCGGCATTCACTTTGCCGATGCCGCAGCAGACAGTCACGATCTTGTTTGCGCCGTGAATGCTTTCAACAAACGTGTAGCCTGCAATGTCACTGGAAGCTGTGTCCTTCTGTGCACTCTGGATGTCCTTGAGTTCCGACGGCATAGCGCCGATGATTCCGATGGTTTTCATGTAGATTCTCCTTATGATTGATAATATCGATCAGCAGGATCTCGAGCGTGGCTCAGTTTTCCTGCAAATTCGCATTGCCTCTTGCCGCCATGCGCAGCATCCGCTGTTTGAGTTCCCAGAGCGCCGGCGACAGATCCACAAAGTAGTCCTGCGGATTCTCAAAGCGCTTGGTTTCCTCCCAGATGGTCTCCAGCTGTGCCTTGCAGTACGCCTGGATTTCCGGCAGCGTCGGGCTTTCGTATATGCACCTGCCCTTTTCAAAAATCGGGATCTGCAAACGCTTTGCGGTGAAATTCGTCACGGTCTTGCGCTTGTAGGTGTGTACCGGATCGAAGATCTCATACGGCTGGGTGTCGTCGATCACCTCATCGCTGAGTGTCAGCACATCCGCGATCGCCTTGCCGCTTTCGTTGTCGAACAATCTCCAGACGGTCTTGAAGCTCGGATTGGTGACCTTGACGGCGTTCTCAGAAACCTTGATCTTCGGGATGATCGTGCCGTCCTTTTCCACCGCCGCAAGCTTATACACACCGCCGAATACCGGCTCGGATTTCGAGGTGACAAGCCGTTCGCCAACACCGAAGGAATTGATCTGCGCTCCCTGCATGATGAGGTCGCGGATGATATATTCATCGAGCGAATTCGATGCGACAATGCCGACATACGGCAGTCCTGCCGCATCCAGCATCTCGCGGCATTTCTTGGAAAGATACGCAATATCGCCGGAATCAATGCGCACTCCCCTGCCCTTGTGCCCTTGTGCCTCCAGTTCCTTGAACACGGTGATCGCGTTCGGCAGACCGCTTTTCAGGACGCTGTAGGTGTCGATGAGGAGGGTGCAGTCGTCGGGATAGACCTTTGCATAGGCACGGAATGCGTCAAGCTCGGTGTCGAACAGCTGCACAAAGCTGTGCGCCATCGTGCCGAGTGCCGGAATCCCGTAATCCCGATCTGCGATCGCGCAGGCGGTTCCGGCGACACCGCCGATATAAGCCGCCCTTGCGCCAAATACCGCACCGTCATAGCCTTGCGCACGGCGGGAACCGAATTCCATGACAGGTCTGCCCTGCGCCGCAGTCATGATCCTGTGCGCTTTTGTCGCGATGAGGGACTGGTGGTTGATGGACAGCAGCACCATCGTTTCAATGAGCTGTGCCTGCATCACCGGCCCGCGAACGGTCAGGATCGGCTCGTGCGGAAAGATCGGTGTTCCCTCCGGAACTGCCCAGACATCGCACGAGAACTTGAAATTCCGCAGATATTCCAGAAATGGCTCATTGAACAGCTTCTTGCTGCGAAGATACTCGATGTCAGCATCGGTAAACTTTAAGTTTTTCAGATAGGTGATGACCTGATCAAGTCCGGCAGCAATGGCGTATGCTGCGTTATCTGGTGCTTTCCGGTAGAACATATCAAAGTATGCGATCTGCTCACCGCAGCCATTTTCCAGAAAGCCGTTGCCCATCGTCAACTCGTAAAAATCGACCAGCATCGTGAGATTTCTTTCGTCCATGTCGTACCTCCTTAGTATGTGATGCGGCTCGTCAGGGTGATGCCTGCCTGCTGCATGAGCTGCAGCGCCATTGTGCCGCAGAGTTCGGCGTTGTGATTGGGTGCGTCGTAGGTTTCGACTGCGTTCACGGGAACCAGTACTTCCATCGGCCGGTCCGCCTGATTAAAGAGTGTTTTCAGCGTCAGGCAGAACTGCATCACGCAGATGTCTGTGCAGACTCCGCAGACGATGATGCGCTTGATATTGGCGTTTTTTGCGAGAAAGATTTGAAATTCCGGTGTGATCGCGCCATTGGTGGAGTTTTTCTCGATCTTGAGGTAGCCGCCGATCTTGGCAAGGCTTGGTGCAATCTCAGATTCGCTCGTGCCGCGGATGCAGTGCGTCGGAAAGCTCTGGAATTCAATGCAGTCCGGTTCGTGACAATCTGCAAACGCAACCGTCGGGAGTGCATTTCTTTTCGCAAATGCAAGCAATTTCTCACATTCCGGCAAAACGGATGCAGATCTCGGCGAGGACAGCACGCCCTCAGTCAGAAAGCCATTCACC
>JAFPXW010000415.1 GCA_017394565.1 Oscillospiraceae bacterium
ACGAGATTGCAATAGCGGACAAGTAGCGGACAAAGCCTATTTTCACTATAAAAGCAAAACTCGGAAACAACGTAATTACGCTGTTTCCGAGAACGTTGAATGGTGACCCGTACGGGAATTGAACCCATGATTCCGCCGTGAAAGGGCGGTGTCTTAACCTCTTGACCAACGGGCCTTATGGTAGCGGCAGCAGGATTTGAACCAGCGACCCCCTGGGTATGAACCAAGTGCTCTAGCCAACTGAGCTATACCGCCAACCATTTTTCACTGTTTGTTTCTGTGTTTCACTCAAACAGCTTATTCATTATAGCACACATTTCCGGTTTTGTCAATAGATTTACAAAAAGAATCCCCGATTTCTATCTTTTTCATATTTTTGTCTCCAATTTCTTGAAATCAACAAGCATATCATCCAAAGGCATAGCCGACTCTGAAGGCTGCCTGGAGACGCATCTGGAAAAGCGCCTCCAGGCCTTGTTGACAACACCGACACAGTTCCGGGTGCATGGATCTGTATGGCAGCGCACAGACTGCTCTGCACGCAGCCTGCACCAAAAATCTGTACAGAAGCAGTATTACAACAATTTGCATGAAAAAACGCATTGCATTTCTGCCGGAAATATGCTATGATTAAAATGATATAGAATGTGCTGCCAGGATCCCCTGCCGCCGTTTTTCCAAACTTCTAAGGAGGATAACATGAAAAAATTCTGCAAATTTCTCGCGCTGCTCTGCGCGGTCTCCCTCGCTTCCCTTTCCGGCTGTAGCAAGCCCACAGCATCTGACGGTCAGGATGCCTCCGGCGCTTCTGATTCGTCTGCCGTTTCCCCGACAGCCAGCAACGACGTGATCTCTCTCGATACCATCGCAGAGACGCTCGGCGCCGGCTGGAACCTCGGCAACACGCTTGAGGCCAATTCCGGCGGCAAGGTCAGCGAGACTGCCTGGGGCAATCCTGCGGCTTCTCAGGAGATCTTTGACCTCGTGGCATCGCAGGGCTTCAAGACCGTCCGTGTGCCTGTCAGCTACCTCGACAAGATCGACGACGGCAACGGCTACACCGTCGATCCGGCCTGGCTTGACCGTGTGGAGGAAGTCGTCGGCTACTGCTACAATGCCGATCTGAACGTCATTATCAACGTTCACGGCGACGGCTACAACTCCATTCAGGGCGGCTGGCTGCTCTGCAACGGTGACGATCAGGACACCATCAAAGCCAAATACGAAGCCCTCTGGAAGCAGATCGCCGAGAAATTCAGTGAATATGACGAGCATCTCATTTTCGAGAGCATGAATGAGGAATTCGACGGCGAGTACCACGATCCGGTGCCCGAATACTACGCGAACATCAACGACTACAACCAGATCTTCGTCGATACCGTCCGTGCGTCCGGTAAGGAGAATTCCCACCGCTGGCTGCTCGTTCCCGGCTGGAATACGGACGTGACTTACACCGTCGGTGATTATGGATTTGAGCTGCCGGAGGACACCAAAAATACCGCTGGCGAGGGTCGTCTGCTGGTATCAGTGCATTACTACAATCCGTGGGATTACGCCGGTGCGGAGAACTACCGGACCTACGTCTGGGGCGACAAGGGCCAGGCGCTCATCGACATCGGCGCCGTTGCCCGTGCGAACATGGCTTCCTACGGCACGCAGCAGCAGCTGGAGGAACAGTTCCAGAGTCTGAAAACGAAATTCGTTGATCAGGGCATCCCCGTTGTCATCGGCGAATACGGCTGCATCGACAAAACGAGAGCCAACGAACCGCTGGCGCGTGAGATCACCAAGAACCGCGCGTATTTCGACGCTTACATCGCCGGTACAGCCGCTTCTATGGGCATGATCCCTGTGTACTGGGACAACGGCTGGAACGGTGACAAGGGCTTCGGCTTGTTCAACCGCACGACGCTGGAGGTCACACAGCCTGTCATTGTGGAAGCCATTGTCAACGCGGTTGCGGAGAAAAAGCCGATGGATGTCGGCGAAACAAATGTCATTGTCAAAAAAGCCGGGAGCAATGACTGACCGTATTTTCTTTGGTCATTTTCGCGCTTTTCATTGACGGATCTTCTCAAATGTGCTATAATATAGTTATAGGCAATCAATGCCAACAACTTTAGAAAGCAAGCGGGTGGAGGGTGCGCAGCACCCTCCATAGATGCCCCCTCCTTGGGGAGGGGGTTGGGGGTGGGGGGAAAGAAGGATGCCTGTTCAATTTGTTAAGTTGTTGGCATTGTATAGGCAATCCCCCTCCCTCCACGAAAGGAGTTCCCCATTGAATACTGCGCAAGCCAATAAACGCTGGATGCTGCCTGCCGGAATCGTGCTGTTCCTCGGCGGACTGGTGTGTCTGGCATTTCTGATCATCGCCGTGATGTTCCATTTTCAGACGAAAACCGCACCTGCTGCGACCTTTACCAACGCGCCGCTGCTGGATCGCGATGCCCTTGAATGGGTGCCGCCGACCGAACCTCCGACCGAACCTGTCGAGGAACCGGATTTCGTTTATACGATGGGCATTGACATGGCAAAAGTTGCTTCCCACCACGCCGCCAATCCCGATGTCATCGGCTGGGTGCGGATCCCGGATACCTGCATCAATTATCCCATCGTCCAGACCAATAACAATGATTTTTACGTCGATCACAGCTGGCAGGGTGCGCCGAGCTTTGCCGGTGCGATCTTTGCGGACTGGCGCTGCACGCTGGATACGACGGACAATGCACTGGTTTACGGTCATAATATGGGCAACGGCACAATGCTGCACGCCATCAAGAATTACAAGGTCTACGACTGGGGCATGGCACATCGGTATTTTGAGGTCGCTTCCCTGTCGCATCGTTATCTGTACCGCGTGGTCGCCTGCAGTGTGCTGTACGGCGAACTGGGCGCGAAGTTTGAATACTGGAACGCCATCAGCATGAATCGCCCGAATTACCGCAATTATTACAACAACATCCAAAGCACCGCCGGTACATGGTACGGCGACGGCGTTCCCGTTCCGCAGGACAATCAGGATCGGATGATCGCACTCCAGACCTGCAATTCCGGTGCGCATGACGGTATGCGCTGTGTTTTGTTCGCGGAGTGTGTCGGCGACGTGACGAATGTTGCGGAATTCTCCGAGAAGC
This sequence comes from Oscillospiraceae bacterium, assembly GCA_017394565.1. Classification (GTDB taxonomy): domain Bacteria; phylum Bacillota; class Clostridia; order Oscillospirales; family Ruminococcaceae; genus UBA3855. Next base: position 3,135 of record JAFPXW010000415.1, read on the forward strand.
GCGGACTGGATTCCGGAAAAATGACAAGCCTTTCCGCAAACCCTTAAAAACCGTTTTCCACAAATTCAACACTGAAAAAGCAAATCGCTGCTGTGTTCTGAAATGCACAGCAGCGATATTTTTACGATCAATCAGTTAGAAGCCGACGCACTTGCCGCTTCATCCTCCGATGCCAGAACCGCGTCGATCGCCAGCACGACCGCGACCGCCGTCAGTTCGTCCGCACTGTCGTCAATTTCCATCTCGTAGCTGTCGCCCCACGACATCCAGACCTTGTGGATCTGTGCGATCGTGTGGTGTCCCTTGCGGATGGTGTAGTCGTGTTCCATGATGCGGCCGTCGATCGTCCAGTCCAGTCCGTCCACATGGTACTGCGGCCGGAACAGCGTGAATTTCTTGACGATCTGCGCACAATCCTCTCCGCGGACATTCACAATGAAGCGCGGCATGAACGAGATGATCTTCTGCTTCAGAAGCGCGATCTCCTGCCCCTGCGCATCGTAAATATGCAGGCGCTTGCCGAGGGAGATCAGTTCGCCCTTGACTGTGTAGCGTGTGCGGCCGTTCCCGTCCTTGACCGTGAACTGGTCACGGAACGACAGCACTTTCTGCTTGATGTAAAGCTTCATTCCTTGTCGCCCTCCATCAATCCGAGAATTTCCTCCGGCGTGAAAGTATACTTCTTGTCACAGAAATGGCAGCAGACCTCGATATTTTCATGGGTATCCGCAAGCTTCTGCAATTCCTCTTTGCCGATGCTGACGAGGATGCGCGACGTTCTGTCACGGCTGCAATCGCAGTGGTAGACCGGCTCTGCTTCGTCCAGCAGATTCGGTTCCAATCCCTCCAGGCACTTCATGACGATGTCCTCAGCGGTCATGCCGGATTTGAGCATTTCCGTAAAATGAGGCATCGACGCCACATTCTGCTCCAGGATCGGGATCACCGACTCATCCGCAAAAGGCAGAAGCTGGATCAGGAAGCCGCCTGCGTGCTGTACCGTCAGATCCGGTGCGACCAGAACGCCCAGACTCAGCACGGTCGGGATCTGTTCGCTGACGACGTAATAATTCGCAATATCCTCCGCAATTTCGCCGGAAACCAGCGGGATCGTGCCGACATAAGGTTCTTTCAATCCTAAGTCCTTGATGACAGACAGCGTACCCTCGCCGACCGCACCGCCGACATCGAGCTTGCCCTTGTCGTTCAGCGGAATTTCCACAATGTAGTTGTCCGCACAGCACTTTACATTGCCCCAGCTATCGGCAACGGCGTACATACTGCCGATGGGGCCGTCGCCGTCCACGCGGAGCGTAAGCTGGTCGCCCTCGTTCTTCTGCCCGTAGCCCATGAGGGAGGCCGCCGTTGTCAGCCGTCCGAGGGCAGCCGTCACGACTGCCGAGGGCTTGTGATAGGATTCGATTTTTGCGACAATATCCGTCGAATCGAGTGCCGATGCGACCACACTGCCATCCTTGGAGATGGCGCGTTTGATGATAGCCATAGTTCCTCCGTCTTAGTCGATGCCGATCAGTTCATTGAATGCTTTGGTAAACCGGAAGTTTTCGTCAAAACAGACGTGCATGAGGAGCATCTGCGGTTCGCCCTCGTAATCCTCGTCTTCCTCATCATATTCCTCGTCCTCATCGTATTCCTCATCCTCGTCCTCGCCGCCTTCATAGGTCAGCGCGAACGTCGAGTAAAAGCCCTCATTGCCGGGACGGGGCTTGCGGAAGGTGATCGAGGAAAGCTCCAGTTCCACGCCGTTCCAGTTGAGGTTCTGCTCCGCGATCTTCTCCTTGGCAAATTCCTCCAGCTCGCCGAGCTTTTCCTTGAGCTGCGTGAAGAAATCCGCACCCAGCGCATAGACATCTTCCTCTTTGTACAGGTCAAAGTTCAGCCATACCCGTCTGCCGTCGATCTCCGGATAGGCATTGACGAACGTCATGGCATTCGGGGGAGATACCTGCACCCCGTCGATGTTCCAGATCTGGTTAAATTCTTCTCTTGTCACAAAAACACCTGCTCTCTTTTATATTAGCGGCTTTCGAGCTGCGAACAGAATCCTCTGTGTCGTCTCCGTGACCGGAAACAATTCTTCGGGCGTATCCAGCCCCTTGTCCGCGTCAAATTCCGCGATCAGCTCCAGGCCTGCCTTGCGGATGGCTGCTTCGACAGTTTCCAACGGATAGGCGATCTCCGTGATGAATTCATCCGTCCGGAAGTAGCTTTCTCCGTCGCGTTCAAAAAATGTGAGCTGTTCCTCTACCGTCGCGCCATCCTCTAAAAGTCGGTTCTCCCACGCGCAGAATACGTCGTCCAGATCATACAGAAAGA
>JAFPXW010000031.1 GCA_017394565.1 Oscillospiraceae bacterium
GATCCCATCGAAACCGCAAACGCAAAATTCCAGAAGATCGACAAGACCGTGTATGATGCTTCCGCCACGCCCAAAGCCATCCGCCCCCTGAACCAGGCAGTGTATCATATGTATTTTGTGGAGGAGGACGGTTCGGAATCGCTGCAATACTTTGTGCTGGATCCCGGGACGAACAGCTACACGCTGCAGGGAAGCAGCGGTTCCGGTGCAGCTGACTGCCGTCCGGAGCTGACCAGCAGAACGGTCGGCGGAACAGACGGAATGATCAGCGTGACCGGTCTGCAATATGGAACGTATGCCCTGGAGGAGGTGTCTGCACCGGACAGCTATCAGCTGAACACGGAAAAAACGTATTTTTATGTCACCGCGTCGACCATTGATGCGGATGGAGATGTGAAATTTGCAGGTGAGACCGGTGACCAGGAGGCGCTGCTCCTGCAGGACCGCGAGGTCATGAGCAGCATTGTCCTTTCCAAGGCGGATGCGCTGAATACGGGGCATTACTTAGCCGGTGCCAGCTATGATCTTTACCGGTTGAATGACCATGCAGATGCGGATGCGGAGGAGTTCCGGGCCGCAGCAGAGAATGCTGTGGTCGCATCGCGCGGCCTTACGGAAAAAATGGAAGCGGAAGCATTTACGAAGTACTGGACAAAGCAGAGGCTGTATGCGACCAATTCCAGCGGTGAACTGACGATCACAGGGCTGCCCTTCGGGACGTATCTGCTCTGCGAGATGCTCGCACCGACGGGTTATCAGTGGAATAATGACCTGAGCAAATGGGAGACCTGGCAGTATGTGGACGGGATCGATCCTACGGATGAGACGTTCAGCCAGATCATCGACATCAATCAGGAGACCGTGGCACATAACAGCACATACGCTGATACGGCAGTCGCAGACGCAAACGGCAATGAACCGGATTCGCCGGACTGGACGCCGACCTATCAGACTGTACCGACCTATCATGCTTTCTATGCCAAGCACATTGACGACCGCAAGAACGGCGAGGCAAGACTGCTCAAATACAATCAGGAGCGTGTCGGACTGACCGACGGTATCTTTGCGTTGTATCAGGTGAATCTGACCAATGCAGAGATCGCCCGGCTTCTCCACAAAACAGAAGCCGAGGTTTCCGCCATGTCAGCGTCCGCGCTGCAAAAAGAGCTGAGCCGGATCGAGTTGCAGGTCGATGATATCGACATAGACGCGCACTTTGATACCGCGGCAGGAGCGCCCCGGACGGGTACCCTGCCATCAGGCGAAACGATCGACAAGGCCATCGAGCAGGGACTCAAGACCAATGATCCCGCGCAGCGCGGTGCGACCAGGACGATCAGCGGTCTGGAATGGGGGATCTATTACTTCTACGAGGTCAAGGCCCCTGCCGGCTATCAGAGAGACCGGACACCGTATGTGTTTGCGGTCAATTCGGGAACCGTCGGCACGCTGATCGAGGTAGAGGTCACCGATGAAAAGACCTACGGCGAGGTCTGGCTCTACAAGCAGGCCAAGGAAGCCACCGGCACAAACAGCGATGAGCATATCAAGCTGTTTGGTGCGCAGTTCCAGCTCTGCACCGGCGACGACAGGCTCGTCAGGTCCGTTCCGATGCTTCGCTATGATAAGAAAAAGGATCAGCTGCCGGTCAGCGGGATCGACGTCATCAGCAAAACACAGCTCCGGATCAACCTGGATGGCGGCGATGCCCTGACGGTGGACTATGAGTCATCTCATGCCGGTAACATCTCTGCGGTGACGCCGGATGCGGCGTTTACAGAGAAATACGGCACTGTCGTCAAGGGGGATTTCCGCGTGGCATATTATGCCGTTTCTGCGGACGGAACGAAGTTCTATGATCCGAAGACAGAACGATACCGTGACTTCGAGCCTGGCACAGATGCGGCGCTTCTGAGGTGCATCACGCAAACCTACATCACGGCGGACGAGGGCGGACGTCTGAATGTCCGTGGTCTGGACTGGGATTCCTACTATTTCCGCGAAACGATCCCGCCGGAGGGATATGGTCTGGCAGATGATGTGGTGTTCACAGTCAATGCCTACAACTGCGATAACCAGTTCCTGCCGTGTGAGGATCCAGCTGCACAGGCGGCGGTCATCATTGACAAAAAGATCCCGGATGCATCGTATTTTGATGCTTACGGAGAGCCGACATTCCTGTTCAAGGTGTATGAACTGGAGGCCTTCAGCGCCGATGATACCGCCGCAAACCGGACACCGGATCACACAGAGGGCGGCGTCAGCTACAAGAAAACCGGCAAGGAATACACACTCCCGATCCACCTGTCCGCGCCGGATACCACCGGTTCTGCGATGCTCAATGTCCCGGAGGGGCAGTATCTCATCGAGGAGCTGCCGGTGTCCAGATATGTCTGCATCGGTCTGGAGCTGATCCCCGGTACAGGCGGAGAGGCTGACAAATTCAAGGCCGTGGGTGCCCGGACACCGACCTCTTACAAGATCTACAACGATCCCACGAAGTTCGCCGTCCATACCGCGGAAGGCGCTGACCAGTGGAAGGCATTCTGCGACCTGACGGGCGCGGATACGTCCTTTGGGGAGATGCTGGCATTCCATATCCAGTATACCAATGAGATCGGGCGCTATGACAATTTCAGCCATGTATCGTATGCGGATAACCGTATCCCGGAGCGCGAATACATCACGGCATTCAAGCCGATGTACCAGTCGCTGATCCCGGTGTACAGCGGCTCGGCGGACTCCTACACCTATGAGATCGACCTGGCGGCGGCGCTGGCAAGCGGCGACTTTGAGGGGATCCTGACCTATAATACAGGCAAAACCGCAGAATTGACGGATCTTGGCAAGCTCCAGTTCAGGACGGCCGCAAGTGCCCCGGTCACGGCTGTGGCATGAGACGGCAGCAGGCTTCGCGTGACGGTCCAGAACCCTGACACGCTTGCCGGTGCGGCGATCAGCATTGATGTCGGCTACAGTGATGCGGTGCCGTTTACGGAGTATGACACGAACAATACCAATATGGTACGCGCGTCGATGCATCTGACATTCAGCGAGATCAAGGCAGACCGCATCAAGAAGGTGACGCTGAAAAATGACACTGCGAACAAGTCCTACTTCCTGGAGACAGATGAGGCGACGAAGGACAATGTGGTCGCGGTGCTGTACACGCAGGACGCGGACGATGCCGACAAGATCACTAAGGCGATGCAGGATCCGGCGCAGCGGGATACGCTGACGGCGCTGGAGGGATATGCGCTGAAGTACTGGTATCTGCTGAATGCAGACGGCAAGCCGGTATTTGACAAAACGACCGGAGAGATCATGCAGTTTGCGGACGAAGCGGCGATCCAGAAGTATATCTTTAGCGGTACTCTGCCTGAGGGCGCGGCGTTTAAGGATGCTGACCAGAAGCTTGCGAATGTGGATGCGATCAACGGGTTTACGTTCCAGGCGCAGGTGGAGGAGATCCAGATACCAAAGGCGAAGCTGATGGAGGGAACAACGGTACATGGTTATCTTGATAATATCGTAGGTACTAATGGCAATCACAGCCGGATTACTGAGGTAAAAATCAGCTCAACACCGCCATGGGAAAATGGGCATACGAATTATGTTTTACCAACACAAGCTAATCTTAACTCTACGCAGTATATGGCGATATCTGTAACATACCCATTGGCAGTTTCTGCTGATGGAACGTTTACAGAGTATAAAGAATATGATGCTGATTATCCAAACGTGATCTATGCATGGTGTGAGTGGAACAACGGTTCCTCAACATATGCTATACGATGGTATACAGATGATCCAAATGGAATCACGGCTAATGAAAAAAGTAATGATCTATTCCGAGAGATGAGCAACTTGTATGATGTTGATGTAACTACAATTATGAACACTTCTCTGGTAACTGATGCGAATCATATGTTTTATATGAGAAATAATACTACTGCTTTGAAGAGTTTGGATCTGACGAATTGGGATTTGTCAAATGTTACTGATATGTCATATATGTTCTATGGGTTGAAAGGTCTAAAATCAATTAGTTTCGATAGTAGCTTTGAAAAGTGTACTACAACGGAGCAGATGTTTGCACAATCTACTGTATTGTGTGATATTAGCTTTAGTGATAAAACCAAATTCAGCAGCTTAGAAAATGTCAATATGATGTTTGATAATACTGCAAGGTTAGGATATAACACTGATTCTAATGGTAATCCCACAACCTATAATAAAACAAAACTCATTCATATTTTAACATCAATGAAGTTAGGCAACACTAAGTTATTCCAGCCCGGATTGGCGGATAACAACAGGCGCTTGATTTGGGTTAATACTTCTGGAGGAAATATCACAAATCGTGCAGACTCTCTAGTTGTATTTTCCGGTGGAGATGGAAATATGTATGAAATAGGTGGAAATAGTGGCTCAAATGATGAAAGGTGCAGATTGCGTCTTCATTCCTGATTTTTGAATGATTTTACCCCCACAGATCACAAAACCTGTGGGGGCTTTTTTTATCCTGTAAACTTCTTCCATGCCGCCTTCCAGTCCGCATAGGCTGCACCGGAATTGGGATCGACCGTCTGTACGCTCTCCGCGTACACATACACATCATGCGCCTGAATGGCATCGGCATTGCCATAGTGCATCTTCACCCATGAGATGAGCGCCGCGGTCGAGCTGTCGGGGGCTACCGGGCTTGTGTAGTAATAATACCCGGCGGTTGGATCGTCTGCGCCCTGCTCCTTCACATAAACCCACCCGTCCGGAAGATGCGAAATATAGGCGTCAGCTGCATGGATATCCGCACTGAAAAACGTGCTGTCGGCAGGCGCGTCTGCTTCATCCGCCGAGAAGGATGCGGCTGACTGCACGTCGGAATCAGAGAATTCCAGCCGCACCCGGATATAGCAGGGAACACTGCCGGTGTTCCCGATCTTCACCAGCTTGCGGTAGACATAGTCCTGCGTCTGACCGGGCGGCGTGAAAACCTCTGTCACCGCGATCTCCTCCTTGCCGACGCCGATGAGGTTCGGCTCCTGGTCGCTGGCGCCGAAATACGCCAGAATCCCTCCCACCAGCGCCAGCACAGCCGCACCGGATGCCAGCGCAAGGGCGGTTTTCTTTCTGGATGTCATGCGTCTGCTCCTTTCTTACGGCATGGTCTGCTTGTTGCGGAGGATCGTGCAGATACGGTTCAGGTCGTCCTGCGTGTAGGGGCTGGCAGCGGTTCCGCTGCCGGTGAGCCCGGAAAGCTCCAGCTCATCCGCCTGAATGGTGTACGCCCGGATCTGTACCTGCCCCAGCGTTCCGTCCGCAATTTCCGCGTCAATGATGCTGCGCAGCTGGAGCCTGTCAAAGAGCGGAACAGTCGCCTGCCCGGGAGTTACCCATGCGCTGTAGCCGAACAGATAGGTGTCATACACGCCATCCTGCATCCCCTGGACCTTGGTGTAGGTCTGCTGGTGTTCCCTCTGGGAGAGATAGATCCAGCCGGGGGCATCCGCAGCGGCCGCATTGTAGGAAAATTCCCAGTTTTTCGTCACATCGCCGTCCGTGACCGGCTCTGTGATAGAAAGCCTGGAGGGTGTCGCGTCGGCGAGCAGATTGTAGATCTGTGCTGTTTGCAGATAATCCTCTGCTTTGACGGGTGTGACACCGTCCGGTGCGATGCGCTGCCCGACGCTGTCCAGAAAGGTCGCCTCCATGCACGGAACGGAGACCTCTGCAAAGAATAGCTGGCTGACAGTCCCGGTGTTTTTGATCCGGGGCTGCTTCTGGATGATCTGACCGGCGGAAAGCGTCTGGTCTTCGTCAAATGTTTCCTCGATCTCCAGATCTACCGCCGCAATGGAAAAGGTATTGTAGACCAGGTCGCGGCTTGTCAGGAAGGCTGCGGCAGAGCCGATCAGCGTCAGGGCGCATAGACTGGCGATCAGGGCAGGTTTCTTGAGTTTATGTGGTGTTAGCGTTTTCATCGTCTCCTCCTTTCTTTCCGGCAGGTGCGGCATTTTTCCCGGGGATCCAGCTCCATAGCAGCAGGAATGCGATCAGCCCGGCGGCCGTGATCTGTCCTGGTCTGCTGTGCAGAAGGAGCAGGATCGTGCCGAGCCGCGGGATCACGGCGACTGTTTTTCCGATGTAGTTGTCCGATGTGACAGGTGCGGCATCCGGTACCGGATTGGCATCGCCCTTGGTAAAATAGCTGCCGCCGCAGATCCCGGTCACTCTGTGGGTGACGAGCAGATCGTCGCCGAGCCGGAAGGAGATGACCTCGCCGGCAGTGACCTCCTCCAATGGGATATGCTCATTCACGAAGCACAGGCTTCTGACGGGGATCGCAGGCTCCATAGAACCGGTCGTGACCACATATGGCCGGATCCCAGCCAGATACAGGATCGTCACGACGAATGCCGTCAGGATCAGCAGCGCCGTCAGGCACGAGCCGATCCGCCGCGCCAGCTTCCGGCACCAGTGCAGCAGGCGGCCCATCATGCGGACAGGTGCTGCCACACATCCGCGGCGCTGGATTCCGATTCCGTGGGGGATTTCAGATAATCCGTCTGGATGCCGAACACCTCGATCCGGATGTGCTGCGTGCTGCCGGGGAGCGTGCCGTCCTCGCGAGCATTGCAGAGCATGACCTGATCGAACAGCGGTGTGCCGGTGGTCTGGTCGGGATAGAGGACCGCCATGGTATCGTCCGAAGGGTTATCGCTGCCGGTCCATGCATAGAGATAGGTGAGGCTGACGGTTTCGTTTTCGCTGTTCCGGTTTTCGGTCGGATAGCCCGGCATCGGGTACCAGCCGGCATTGATCTGCTGCTCCCGGCTGAACGGATCGTCCGCAGGAGCCTGTGCATCGCTGTCGAGGAAGCGAAAGAGCGGAACGGTCTGAGGAGCAGCGGTCAGTGCGGTACCTTTCTGTGCATCGCTGCTGTTCTGCTCCAGCAGGATCTCCTGTACCGGGACTGTGACCTGCATAAAGACATAGGCAGGGGTTTTGTCGGTATTGACGATATAGGGATCCTTGTCGATCCGCTGCTCCGGAACGATGGTAGGATCCTGTTTCCAGCTGGGTTCCACGACGCGGATCTGGAGCGTGGTGGAGCCGAAGGTATTGGTGACCGCATCGCTGCCTGTGAAATAAGCTGCCAGTCCTGCAATGACGGTCAGGGACGCAAGTGACAGCGCCAGCAAACACGCCCTGGTCTTTCCCATAACTGCACCTCCCGTTCAAAAGAAAATCAGATTTGAGAGACTGGATCGATATACTTTTATTATAACACAGATCGGCAAAGAAAGCAAGCAAAAATGCAGGAAACACACGGAAATCAATTTTCAGGTTCTGTTAGAAAAACAGGC
>JAFPXW010000416.1 GCA_017394565.1 Oscillospiraceae bacterium
ATAAAGAATAGCGAATAAAGAATAAAGAATGGTCTGGGGATAGTATGGCGCAGATCCGTGGATTTATGCGCGTTATCATTCCGGACTGGAAATTTTGAAACCTGCTCCCCCTCGGCGTTATTCACTATTCTTTTTTCTTTATTCACTATTCATTCCTCATTTCTCATTCCTCATTCCTAATTCCATTTGACTTTCCCAATCACTTGTGCTATAATAAGAATAGCAACCCTAAAAAAACCATTTTCCCTCAAAAAATTCTGCATTGGAGGATAAAACACTATGCTGACAGATATTGAGATCGCACAGCAGGCGCAGATGCTTCCCATCGGGGAGATCGCGGCCCAGCTCGGCATCGGGGACGAGGATCTCGAACCCTACGGCCGCTACAAGGCTAAGCTGTCCGAAGCACTCTACAAGAAAACCGCCAACAATCCCGACGGTAAGCTCATTCTCGTGACGGCCATCAACCCCACCCCTGCCGGTGAGGGCAAGACTACCGTTTCCGTCGGCCTCGGTCAGGCAATGGCAAAGATCGGTAAGAAGGCTGTTCTGGCTCTCCGTGAGCCGTCCCTCGGCCCGGTCTTCGGCATCAAGGGCGGTGCGGCTGGCGGCGGTTACTCGCAGGTCGTTCCGATGGAGGACATCAATCTCCATTTCACCGGCGACATCCACGCCATGACTGCCGCGAATAACCTGCTCTGCGCCCTCCTCGACAACCATCTCCAGCAGGGCAACGAACTGCGCATCGACACGCGCCGCATCCTGTTCAAGCGCTGCCTGGATATGAACGACCGCGCTCTGCGCAATATCCTCGTCGGTCTCGGCGGCAAGATCAACGGCGTGCCGCGTGAGGACGGCTTCCAGATCACCGTGGCTTCCGAGGTTATGGCAATTCTCTGTCTGGCATCTGACCTCGATGACCTGAAGAAGCGCCTGGGCAATATCCTCGTCGCTTACAACCTCGACGGCAAGCCCGTCTATGCACGCGACCTCCACGCAGAGGGCGCTATGACTGCCCTCCTGAAGGACGCACTGAAGCCGAATCTCGTGCAGACGCTCGAGCATACCCCTGTCCTCATCCACGGCGGCCCCTTTGCGAATATCGCCCACGGATGTAATTCCGTCCGCGCGACCAAGCTGGCACTGAAACTCGGGGATTACGTCATTACCGAAGCCGGATTCGGCTCTGACCTCGGCGCGGAGAAGTTCTTTGACATCAAGTGCCGCTATGCAGGTCTGAAACCCTCCTGCGTTGTCCTCGTGGCGACTGTCCGCGCCCTCAAATACAACGGCGGCGTCGAGAAGGCTGACCTCACCACCCCCGATGTCGATGCCCTCAAGCGCGGCATCATCAACCTGCGCACCCACATCGAGAATATGTTCAAGTACCATCTGCCGGTCGTTGTTGCCATCAACCGCTTCCATACGGATTCGGACGAGGAACTCCAGTTTATCGCGGATTACTGCAAGAAGCTCGGTGTCGAGACTTCCATGTGCGAGATCTTCGCCAAGGGCGGCGAGGGCGGCACAGACCTTGCGACCAAGGTCGTGGAGACCATCGATATGACAGAAGAATCGCAGTTTGCACCGCTGTACGACCTCGACAAGCCCATCTCCAAGAAGGTGGAGACCATCGCAAAGGAGATCTACCGCGCGGACGGCGTGAAATTCCTGCCGGCGGCAGCAAAGGCGCTCGCAGAGATCGAGGAGCTCGGCGCAGGGAACTTGCCGGTCTGCATCGCCAAGACGCAGTACTCCCTGTCCGACGATCCCAAGGCACTCGGCAAGCCGGAGGGCTTTACCATCACCGTGCGTGACGTGCGACTGTCCGCAGGTGCAGGCTTTGTGGTCGTACTGACGGGCGATATCATGACCATGCCGGGACTCCCGAAGAAGCCTGCCGCATGGAATATCGACTGCGACAACGACGGCAATATCAAGGGGCTGTTCTGATGCAGGAATACCACTGGACGACACATTCTCCGGAGGAAACCATCGCCCTCGCCCGGAAGATCGGGGCTTTGCTCCATGCAGGGGACTGCATCGCGTATCTGGGCGACCTGGGCGCAGGAAAGACGACTTTCACACGCGGCATCGCCATCGGTATGGGACTCGGCGACTGCGTGACCAGCCCGACCTTTGCGCTCGTGCATGAGTACGGCGAGGGGAAGCTGATCCATTTCGATATGTACCGCATCGCAGATCCCTCGGAGCTGGAAACCACGGGATTCTTTGACTATCCGCAGGACGAATGTGTCTTTGCGGTGGAATGGTCGGAGAACGTGGATGCTGCATTGCCGCGCGACACGATGTATCTGACGCTCACGCGCACGGGCGATGAGGAACGCGAGATCACTTTGAGGGGAGATGAACGCTTTGCGCATCTTAGGGATTGACACATCCGGAAAGGTCGCATCTGCCGCCATTTTCGACACGGAAGCGAATGTCCTTCTCGGCGAGCGCTCCCTCTACACCAAGCGCGGACACTCCACGGTCATCCTTCCGATGGTGGAATCCCTCCTGGCGGACTGCGGTCTGGCCACAGAGGACGTAGATTGCTACGCCGTTTCCGTGGGGCCGGGTTCGTATACCGGCATCCGCATCGGCATTGCCGCGGTGCAGGGGCTTGCGATGGTTCACAATACGCCGTGTATCGGCGTTTCGACGCTGGACGGATTCGCGGTGCAGCATTCCCACACACGCACGATCGTCAGCCTGATCCACGCCAGAGAGGATCTCTTTTACCGCGCGGTCTACTTCAATCACACGCGCACCAAGCCCGATGAGCTGAAAACGATGGGGGAGATCGCCGAGGAGCTTCACCCTATCCACAATCACTGGGCACGCTACCCGGTGCTTCTGACAGGCGAAGGCGCGGAGGAATTCGAGCGGCAGTTCGAGGCGGAGGGGAATGATCTGTTCCATTTCGTCAGCTCGCCCATTGCGAAATTACAGCGCGGTGCAGCCATTTGCTACGCGGCGTATCAGCAGATCCTGAGCCGGCAGGCACTCGAAGACGAGAACGCCATCGCGGAGGAACGCGAGCCGCAGATCCTGCCGCTTCCCACGGCAGGCGACCTGACACCGGAATACCTCCAGCCCGTGAACATCACACGCGGGAAGCCTTCTTCCGGCGACAAACCGGATCCTGAGGAGGCAGAACGCCGCCGGAAGCGCAGTTATGCCTACCTCGACGCCATCAACGACTGGCACGCATGGAATGACAGAGCGCCGAAAAATCTCCCGACACTGGAGGAGCTGGTGCTTCTGGGCGCGACCATCCCGAAACCGGAGGATCTCGAAGAACGCCGCAAGGCCGGGGAAGCCGTCATCCGCGAGGGTGAGGAACGCTGGCGGCGCGAAACGGCTGAACATGAGCGCAGGGAAGCAGAGCTGGAGCGCATCGCCGCCGAACACGGCCGTCTCGACCGCCTGCATCCCACGGAACCGGAGGGCATCCAGCACAAGAACCGCCTGATCGAGGAATACCGTGCGGAATACGAGCGCTCACGCGGGATCCGCCGCGACGACGAGAACGGTCTGCGAAGCGGCTGGCGGGAACGTGCGCTGGCCGAATACCGGGCGATCTTCGGCGATAAGCCGGACGATGACACGGATGCACCCACAGGATCGGGCGGCATCACCATGCAAACATTCAGAAAGGACGATGAAACATGATAGCGATCGGCTGTGACCACGCTGCCGTTTCCCTGAAAAACGCCATTATGGCGCATCTGGAGGAACAGGGCGTCGAATATATCAATCTCGGAACGGACGGAGATCCGTGCGATTATCCGGATATGGCGAAAGCCGTAGCGGAGAAGATCACCTCCGGTGAATGCGAGCTGGGCATCCTCCTGTGCGGCACCGGCATCGGCATGAGCATCGCCGCCAACAAGATCAAGGGCATCAGAGCCGCCTGCTGCTCGGACTGCTTCTCGGTGCGGTACACCCGACTCCACAACGATGCGAACATCCTGTGCATGGGCGAGCGTGTCATCGGCAAGGGCCTTGCCCTCGAACTCGTTGATATTTTCCTCTCCACCCCCTTCGAGGGCGGCAGACACCTGCGGAGAGTGGAGAAGATCAAGGCTTTAGAGAATTAATTTTAGTTCGTAGTTCGTAGTTCGTAGTTCGTAGTGCGTAGTTTCGGTGCGCCTACGGCGCGTTTTAGAATAAAGCACTCGCAACTGAGAATCTTCCGACTAAGGGTGAATTACTCTTAGTCAGTGGTTGATAGTCATGAGTAAGACTATTTAAAAAAATCGCCGCAAGGCGATACCACAACTACGAACTACGCACCACGCACTACGCACTTCACCAAAAATCGAAAGGAGTCCCTATCATGGCAAATTTACACGTCATTGACCATCCGCTGATCCAGCATAAGATCTCGCTGATGCGCGATAAGAATACCGGAACCAAGGAATTCCGTGAACTGGTTTCCGAGACCGCTATGCTCATCTGCTACGAGGCCACTCGCGACCTTCCGCTGAAGGAGATCGAGATGGAAACCCCCATCTGCATGGCAAAAACCAAGGTCGTTTCCGGTCACAAGCTCGCTTTTATCCCGATCCTGCGTGCAGGTCTGGGCATGATCGAGGGCGTGACGTCCCTCGTGCCGGCGGCTAAGATCGGCCACATCGGTATGTTCCGCGATCCCGACACCAAGGAGAGCGTCAAGTATTACTGCAAGCTGCCCGAGGACATCGCAGAACGCGACTGCATCATCGTGGATCCGATGCTCGCGACCGGCAACACCGCCTGCGCTGCCATCGCAGAACTCAAATCCCTCGGCGTCAAGAACATCAAGTTCATGTGCATCATCTCCTCCCCGGAGGGCGCTGCCACCCTCATCAAGAATCATCCCGATGTCGATATCTACTGCGGCATCATGGACGAAGGCCTGAATGAGGATAAGTACATCGTGCCCGGTCTGGGCGATGCCGGCGACCGCATCTTTGGTACGAAGTAACCAAAAATCTTTAGTTCAAACTTCCTATTTCCTATCGGTTAAATAGGCTAACGCTATTGACAAATATCACGGATTGTGATATACTAATACTTGCGACAAGCTCTAAAAGATTTACGGAACGTAGTTTGCAAGCCAAACGATACGTTTCGTAAACACAAAAACCCCCTTATCAAGAGTGGCTGAGGTAACAGGACCTGTGAAGCCCGGCAACCCGATGCGATGCGTCGAAGGTGCCAAATCCTGCGGGTTTACCCGAGAGATGAGGAATTCATGCAGTTGATGACACGGCATTCGGGAATTCCTGAATGCCGTTTTTGCTTTGCCTCTTTTTGTCGCAAATCGTACAAATCGAACCCATTTTATCACAAACAGGAGGCTTACACATGAGAAGACTTTTCACTTCCGAGTCCGTTACCGAAGGCCATCCCGACAAGATCTGCGACCAGATCTCGGATGCGGTGCTCGACGCGATCCTGGAGCAGGATCCCTACGGCAGAGTTGCCTGCGAAACGGCTGTTACGACCGGCATGGTCATGTGCATCGGTGAGATCACGACCAAGGCTCGCGTCGATATCGCCAAGATCGCACGTCAGGTCGTTGTGGACATCGGCTACGACCGCGCAAAATTCGGCTTCGACGGCCACACCTGCAATGTCATGACCGCCATCGACGAGCAGTCGCCGGATATTGCACAGGGCGTCAATGAGTCCTACGACACGGGCGAGACCGGTGCAGGCGACCAGGGACTGATGTTCGGCTATGCCTGCAACGAAACGCCGGAACTGATGCCCCTGCCGATCTCCCTGGCGCACAAGCTTGCCATCAAGCTGACCGAGGTCAGAAAGAACGGCACACTGCGCTATCTGCGTCCCGACGGCAAGTCGCAGGTGACGGTGGAATACGACGAGAACGGCAAGCCTGTCCGCATTGATGCGGTGGTCGTTTCGACACAGCACGCACCGGATGTTACCATCGAGCAGGTGCGCGAGGACATCAAGGAGCTGGTCATTGATGCCGTACTTCCGCAGGAGCTCGTGGATGCCGATACCAAGATCTTCATCAATCCGACCGGACGCTTCGTAGTCGGCGGTCCGCAGGGCGACGCAGGTCTGACCGGCCGCAAGATCATCGTGGATACTTACGGCGGCTATGCACGTCACGGCGGCGGCGCTTTCTCCGGCAAGTATCCGACGAAGGTGGACAGATCCGCGGCATATGCGGCACGTTACATCGCGAAGAACATCGTCGCTGCGAAGCTTGCTGACAAGTGCGAGGTACAGCTTGCGTATGCGATCGGCGTTGCAAAGCCGGTTTCCGTGCGTGTGGATACCTTCGGCACCGGCAAGGTCGCTGAGGATCAGCTGGAGCAGGCAGTACAGGAGATCTTCCAGCTCACCCCGAACGGCATCATCGAGATGCTCAATCTCCGCCGTCCGCAGTACCGCAAGGTAGCGGCTTACGGACATTTCGGCCGAGAGAACCTCAATGTCGCATGGGAGCGCACCGACAAGGTACAGGCGCTTCTGGACGCTGTTAAGTGATCGGAAAATATAGAAAAATAGCGGCTTTCTTCCTCAATTGGGGAAGAAAGCCGCTTTGCTGTATCAGGAAAAAACACCGGCTCTCTCCCTCCAGAGAAAGCCGATGAGGTCTATTATTCGCCCACACTCTGTACGACAAGCCCCTGAGCAGGACTCAGCGATGGATCAGGTTCGGTGACTTCTCCCTCCCCCGGCATCGGCAAGCCGTCCAGCTTGTGCTTGTAGAGCGAGAGGTCGAAGATGTCTGCAACACCGTCCTGATTGAGATCCACAAAACCAAGCTGTTCTGCCCGGAGCGACGCATTTCCGTGGATGTGCTTCTGGAGCAGCTGTACCAGCGCGATGTCCCAGTCACGCTTCGCGAGCCAGGCGATCTTTTTGCCGCCGGTGACGGAATAGATCACGCGCATCAGGTCGTCTGTTTCCTCCGCCACATACAGCGTGTCATAAGGCCCGATGTAGCCCACACGGGTGTCCATCGCGGTATTGGAGTAAGTATAGACCTTCGTCGGCGAATACAGCGGACGCAGATCCGCAGGCTTCACCGTCAGGAAGTCCGTCAGCGGCAGGAATCCGACCTTGCTGCCGCCGGAAACCGGATAGGTGAATTTGCACCAGCCGTTCTGGTAGATCTCACGGATCAGGCATTCGTCCGTCGGGTACACCGCCGCATTCGGGATGGGCGTCTGCATATCCGCGTAAAACGGCTGGAAATTGCGGTTCTGGAGGACGTAAGCTTTCAGCGGCAGATAGGGGGAATAGTTCTTGTCCGGCACCCTGCCGTGGTCGCCGTCGTACTGATAGTTGACATAGCTGACATCGAGGTCGATCGCGGTACCGGTCATGCCGGCGTAAGTGCCGCGGTCGGAATACTGCCAGACATCGTAGCCGGTGCTGTAGTCGGTGCTGTTGCAGTCGTGGGTATAACGCGCCAGCCACAGATCATAGCCGGCCGCACGGATCGCCGCGCCGTCGATGTAGTTCGTGTACCAGTTCAGATTCGCGTAGACGCCGGCATGATGTCCGGCATCGCGGATCATATCGAGGGCTTCGATCAGGTAGCCGGTGAGCTCGTCCTTCGGGAGAACGGTCATCGCGGAAGCCTCGACATCGAGATAGACCGGATAATCGAAGGTATTGCCCTGAATGGTTTCGATGTATTTGCGTGTGGTATCGAGGATGCCCTCACGGGAATCCGCACCGCAGTAGCAGTACACGCCGACCTTCAGACCGATGGCACGCGCCCCGGCGTAATTCTCCTCGAACTTGGTATCCACGAAGAATTCGCTCTGGGGATTGAGGAGCTTGCAGGCACGCATGATGACGAATTGCAGATTGTTGTTTGCGGCGAGCATCGGCCAGTCGATGTCGCCCTGATACACGGACACATCCACGCCGTTTTCGCGGTAGCTGTAGGCTTTCGCCGTGACAGGCCGCATACCCGATACGACCGGAAGCAGGAGCAGCAGTGTCATCAGAAGCGCGAGGACACGATGCAGGCGGATTCTCAGTTGCATGGTGATAACCATCCTTTCGATCAATCATTCAAAGTTTCGGAATTCGATCCAATCTTACTTATTATAGCATAGATCGGGGCTTTTGTCAACGATGTTTGGAAGTTTGTGGAAAAAGAAAACCCCGGAGCATTTCACTCCGGGGCTTCATCATATTGTCAGTGAGGCTGGTTTCCTCAATCCACCACGATCGGCTGACCGAATTCATCGCGTCCGGTATTGGC